>NZ_JACOOP010000019.1:0-59882 GCF_014287725.1 Clostridium sp. NSJ-49
ACACTGCTTACATTGATACTTTTGTTTAGCCTGCTTATTCATACCAAACTTGTATAGTTTATCAGAATTACAGCGTGGGCATTTTATATTAGTTTTGCTCATTGTTCTTCTCTCCTTTTCGAAGGGGGTATTATTTAGTCTTGCAAACCTATTGTATTTCCTTGGGTTGAGAAGAGCAATGTTCATATAACTTAACAGATCGAATTATTAGCTTAGGGGGAAACAAAATGAAAAAATGGGGGAGCATAGGGAGACGGGTTGTATTATCAAGCATCTCAGTATTGATGATGTTAAATCTAGCTGCTTGTGGAAACAAAAACATTAATGATGAAGACTACAAATTAACTTTAAGACTAAGCCACGTATTCTCACCAGATGAACAGTTAACAAAAACTATGGATTTGATAGCTGAAAGAATTTATGAGAAGACAGATGGAGCTATTGAAATTTTAACATTTCCACAAGGGCAATTAGCTACATATAAAGATGGCCTTGAATATGTTGTCCGTGGAGCACATTTTATATCTGTTGAAGATCCATCATATTTAGGAGATTATGTTCCAGACTTTAAAGCTTTAGTAGGACCTATGCTTTATACTTCTTTTGAGGAATATAGTGAGATGATACAAACAGAGCTTGTGCAAGATATGATAAAAAAGGCTGAAGAAAAGGGGATAAAGATATTAGGTCTTGATTATATTTTTGGTTTTAGAAACTTAATGACTAATAAAGTTATTGAAACTCCAGCAGACCTTAAGGGAGTTAAGCTTCGTACACCTGGAAGTAAGTTATTTATTGATTCAATAAATGCCATGGGAGCAACTGCAACATCCCTAACTTTCGGGGAAACAATATCAGCAGTACAACAAGGGGTTGTTGATGGATTAGAAGGCTCAGAGTTTTCTAATATAGGAACTAAATGTTATGAGGTTGTAAAGAATGTTGCATTAACTAAGCATTTTCTAGGAACTTGTGGAGCTTATATAAACTTAGATCTTTTTAATAGTATTCCAGAAAAATACCGTAATATTATAGAAGAAGAGTTTGCTTATGGAGCACAGGAAATGATAGAGATAATGAATGAATCATATGAGCAGACCGTAGCAGATCTTGAATCTTTTGGCGTTCAATTTAATGAAGTGGATACTGAAGCATTTTCAGAAGTAACTAAGGTCGTTTATGAAAATATGGATGGAGTAACTCCTGGTATTTACGATATGCTTCAAGAAGAATTAAAAAAGATGAGAGATAACTAAGGGGGAAACTATGAAAGAACAATCTTTATTCAAACGTATATTGAGTAATTTTGAAGAAATTATTGCTGGTACTTTTATAATGATAACAACTGTGCTTGTTGTTATAAATGTATTTTTGAGATACTTTATGAAAACAGGTTTATATTGGTCTGAAGAGGTAGCAACTATATGTTTTGTATGGAGCGTATTCATTGGTGCAGCAGCTTCATATAAAAGAGGGCAACATATAGGTGTAGATATAATTGTAAACAAGCTACCAAAGACAATTAGAAATATAGTCATAATTTTAGTAGATTTAATATTAATACTTTTAAATGGATATATTACTTACATTGGAATTATTTATATAAGTCGTTCGTATATTAAACCTACAGCAGTACTTGGAATTTCGTCTGCATATGTTTCTTCATCATTAGTTATTGGATTTGCATTGATGACAATGTACTCGATAATCTTTTTGGTAAGAGATTTTAAAAAGATTAAAGAAGAAAATAATTCATAGGAGGAAAGTATTATGGCATTTTTACCGATATTAATAGTATTCTTATTATATTTCACAGGAATACCAATAGCTTATGCTTTATTTGGAGCAACTCTTAGTTATTTTACATTCCTAGACCACGGAGCACCTGTTGATTTAATATTACAAAAGTTTATAACTAGTGCACAGTCATTTCCATTGTTAGCAATTCCCTTCTTTATATTAGCTGGGTCTATAATGAACTATGCTGGAATCAGTGGAAAGCTTATGAAGTTTGCTGAAGTTTTAACTGGGCATATGAAAGGTGGATTAGGACAAGTTAATGTTCTTTTGAGCGTATTAATGGGAGGGGTATCTGGTTCAGCAAATGCTGATGCAGCTATGCAGTGTAAGATGCTTGTTCCAGAAATGGAGAAGAGAGGGTATAAAAAAGCTACTGCAGCTGCTATCACAGCGGCATCATCAGCGGTAACTCCAGTAATACCTCCGGGAATAAACTTAATAGTTTATGCTTTAATAGCAAGTGTATCAGTTGGTAAGATGTTTATGGCTGGATACATTCCAGGAATTTTAATGGCTGTAGCATTAATGATTACAGTTAATATAATTGCAAAAAAGAGAGGGTACATGCCAACCCGTGAAAAGTGTGCTACTCTTGGAGAAATAGCAAGACAAGCCTTAGATTCTATATGGGCTTTATTATTTCCTTTTGGAATTATAGCTGGACTTAGAATGGGAGTATTTACTCCATCAGAAGCAGGGGCTGTAGCTGTAGTTTACTGTATTATAGTAGGAGTATTTATTTATAGGAATTTAAAGGTTTCTCATATTCCAGCAATAATAAAGGAAACAGTTTATGGAACAAGTACGGTTGTATTAATAATTATTGCAGCATCTGTATTTGGGTACTATATGACATGGCAAATGATTCCTCAACAATTGACAGGTTTATTATTAGGAATAACAAGTAATAAATATTTAATGTTACTTTTAATCAATATATTATTATTACTTTTAGGTATGTTCCTAGAAGGTGGAGCAGCATTAATAATAATTGCACCTCTTTTAGTGCCGGTAGTTACTAAGCTAGGGGTAGACCCAATACACTTTGGTCTTATAGCTATAGTTAATATCATGATTGGAGGAATCACACCACCATTCGGCTCTATGATGTTCACCTGCTGTTCAATGACAGATTGTAAGTTAGAAGATTTCATACGGGAGTCCATACCATTTATTATAGCAATGCTGATATCGTTGCTATTAATAACATATATACCGCAGATATCATTGTTACTACCTAATTTATTGTATTAAAACTAAGTATATTAATTTAAGAAATTTGGCTGCTGATAGTATTTATGAGTAAATTTAATTAATCTTATATTTAAAGTTTCATGATGTGATTTCAGAAAATGATAGTATAGTAAGCTATAAAATTTAATAATAAAAAGAGTATTGATGGAATGTCAATACTCTTTTGTTTTTATAGCGACTGTATGAAATTTCTCTCCATTGAAGTGAAACGCTTATTTTTTTTGTAAGCAATAAACAATTTTCTAGTAAAGGTTAAATCTTTTATAGGGACTTCCACTAATAATTTATGATTGAGTTCAGTAATAATTGCCTCTTTAGGAATTATAGAAATACCATGACCACTTAGGATAGACTGTTTTATCCCTTCAATATTATACAAATTATTGATATTAGTAAGAACTATACCTTTTGAATAAAGTTGCTTTTCTATAAAGTTTCTAACAGCAGAATTAGGTTGGGATACTAAAAAGGTTTCATTCTTTAACTCATCTAAATTAATGTATTGTCTTTTAGCCCAAGGATGATTATATGGTACTGCAAGTATAAGTTCATCATCTCTAAAAAATTCCGTTTCTATATCGGGATAATCATTAAGTAAATTAGATTCAGATATAAAAGCAAATGAGAATTTATTAAATTGAAGCATTTTTAAAATATTAGGTATAAAATCAATTGTAAAAGAAAGTGATGCTTCAGCATTAGCTTCTTTAAATCTACTTATTTTAGGCGTTATTATATGTACTCCAATAAAATTAGTTGCCCCAAAGGAAATCACAGGAGAAAGAGAACTGTTGATTTCTATAATTTCTCTATTCATTTCAGCAATTTCATCTAAAATTCTTTGTGCATATTTATAGACTATTTGTCCATTTGAATTTAATGTTATCTTTTTACCATCACGATCAAAGAGTGAGAAACCGATTTCTTTTTCGAGAGATTTAATCTGTTTTGAGATGGCAGGCTGACTACAGAATAATTCTTCAGATGCTTTAGAGAAACTGTCATATTCTACTACCTTACAGAAACTTTTTAGTTTTTCTATGTTCATAAATATATCTCCTAAATTCATTAATAATTATTTATTATAACAAAAAGTTATAAGGTGAGTAAATAATGGAATTAGACTAGAATACGATTTCTTAATATAATCTTAAAGGAATAATATTAAATTTTACATTTAAATTTAAATTAATTCCATAACTAAAAAGTTATATAAAATTTGGGAGGATATTATGAAGACTACATCTGTATCGAAATCATCTAGTACAAAACGTGACTGGATGAAAATTTTAGGGATTCCAGTGGCGTTACTTGTTTTTGGTTTAATAATAACAATGAAGACGCCTGTTGGAATGACTTTCCAAGGGAAGACTGCTTTAGCAACATTCCTTATGGCACTAGTACTTTGGGTTTCACAAGCAATTCCTACATATGCTTCAGCTTTATTAGTTGTTGTTATATTAGCACTTACTGGTGGCTGGGATCAAAGTTCAATATTTAGTGTTTTAGGTTATGACGTTATTTGGTTAATGTTATCGGCATTTGTTATCACTTCAGGGATGGAAAAGTCAGGATTTGCAAAGCGTTTAGCATTATTCGTAGTTTCTAAATTTGGTAAAACTGCAAAAGGTGCACTTTTATCATTAATATTTGTTAATTTCTTATTAGCATTTGTAATTCCATCAACTACAGCTCGTGCTGCATTATTATTACCAATCACTATGATGATTTGTAAAATATACAATGCTGTACCAGGTGAAAGTAATTTTGGACGTCAAATGATGCTTCAAGAAATACATGTTAACAATATAGCTACTTCTGGTATATTAACTGCAACAGCAGCTCAAATAATGGCGGCTGGATACATAAAGGATTTAGCAGGAATAGAAGTAACATGGGGTAAATGGTTTATAGCAGGTATGCCTATAGCTATTTTAACTATGATTGCTTCATTCGTAATAGCTCAAGTTTTATTCCCATTAGAAATAAAAAAACCATCTTTAAGTACAGAAAGCGGACAAGAAAAATCTCTTGCTGAGCAATATAAAGATCTAGGTAAAATGTCTAAGAATGAAATAAAAGCACTTATTATATTCGCTATTACAGTATTCTTATGGTGTACTGATGGATACCATGCAAACATATTTGGAGTTCAAATAAGCTTAGCAATGGTAGCTGTTGTTTCAGCAGTATTATTCTACTTACCATATATAGGATTCCTTAACTGGAAAGAGACTAAGATTCCATGGGAATTAATGATATTTTCTTGTGGAGCTTATGCTGGTGGACTAGCATTAGATAAATCAGGTGTTGCGGCATTCTTATTAAATAAGGTATTTGGTACTCTTGATTTATCAGGAATGAATCCATTTATTTTATTCATGATAGTTATGTTTGTAGCGAGTTTCAGCCATATGGTATTTACAAGTAAAACAGTTAGAACAGTTATATTAATTCCAACTACTATTACTTTAGCAACTGCGGCTGGTGTTAATCCATTATTATTTGCACTTCCTGCATCATTAACTATTTGTGATAGTATAACTCTTCCACCACACTGTAAACCAAACTTAATATTCTATAGTACAAATTACTTTACTATCAGTAATCAATTAGTATATGGATTATTAGTTTTAACAGCTAAGTGGTTAATTATGGGAGTATGTTACTTCACATGGTTCCGTATTATAGGTCTTGTTTAATAAAAAAACAAAGAAATGAGATAAGGAGAACATTTATGAATAAATATATTAGCAAATTCATGGTAACGCTTGCTGTAGCTGTAGCAGCTATATCATATCCAGTTGTTGCGGAAGCTTCAGTTGAAACTTTCACTATTAGTAAATATAGCGAGTCATTTGTACCAGCAGAAAATAGTGATGCTATTTTAAATATAGAAATGACTGCTAAAACTTCTGATGAAGGTATAGTGTATATTCCAGTAAGTGTAGAAGATTCAGAACTAATAAATGCTTCTATAGATGGACAAGCAGTTGATGGAGAACTTACTAAAGTAGGTAGTGTTTCATACTTTACATTAAACTCAGAAATGCCAGAAACAGAAGTAAATGTTATAGCTGAAGTTATCTGTAAGGATTTTTATGCAGTTGAGAATGATGATCCAGAAACCGGTATACCAACAGCTTTAATGGAATACAAGTTTACTAACAAGAGCTCAAATAAAATAGAATCTTATAATTTAACTATAGCCCTTCCTAATGGAATGGAGCCAATAAGTGTTATGACTCCAAGTAATGTAACAAAGTATACATTAAGTGAGAATGAAGCAGGACAAAGAACACTTTCTTTAAATGGCGGAGTTGCAGTAGCTGGAAGCTCAACTTTTAAGTTTACTTTTGGGAAACCATTTACAAATAGCACAGTAGCAGTAGTTGCTATATGGGTAGTTGTAATAGGAATTTCAGCATTCGTAATAAAGGAAAGATTAAAGGAGGCGAAGTAAAATGGGGAAGGCTAAAGGAATTTATCTTATAGCTGACGGTTTAGGAGATCGCCCTATAGCAGAATTAAATGGATTAACACCATTAGAGTATGCTAATACGCCAACTATGGATTTATTATGTAAAGAAGGTATGACAGGACTGGTACATCCATACCGTCCAGGGTGCCGTGTAGGAACAGACTGGGGGCACATATGTCTTTTTGGATATAATCCAGATGAACATTATACTGGCCGTGGAGCTGTTGAAGCTTATAGTGCTGGATTAGAAATGAAAAAAGGTGATGTTGCTTTCCGTGGAAATTTAGGAACTGTAGATGATGATTTAGTAGTTATAGACAGAAGAGCAGGACGTATTAAAGATAAAGAAGATATAAAAGCATTAATAGAAGCTGTTGATGGATATGAAGTTGATGGATGTACGTTTAAGATTCTTTCACTTACAGAACATAGAGTAGCTGTAGTTATGAGTGGAGAAGACTTAGATTGGCATATAGTTGATACTGATCCAGGAACAGCTTGTGAAGGAAGCAAGATGATATGTCCTATACAAGAAAATAACTATCAAAAGAGTGCAGAAGCGCTTTGGAAGTTCCAACTACACGTAAAAGAGGTTTGGGATAAACATCCTGTAAATATAGAAAGAGAAAAGAAGGGCTTACACAAAGCAAACTTTATAATAACAAGAGGAGCAGCTGCTGCAATGGTACTGCCTCCGATTGAAAGTATATTCCCTAAAGTAAAGGTTAGTGTAATTGCTGGAGATGAAACTATAACTGGTATAGGAAAGATGTGTAACTTCGACTATGCAACAGATGAAAGCTTTACTGGAGGATTTGATACAAATTACTTAGGAAAAGCACAGAAGGTTCTTGATGAACTTGAAAATCATGATTTAGTTATAGTTCATATTAAGGGAACAGACCTTTGCGGGCATGATAATGAACCATTAAAGAAAGCTAAAATAGTTGAACAGATAGATGCTATGTTTACTTATTGGTTAACTAAAATAGATAAGGATAATACTTATTTAGCTTTAGCAGCAGACCATTCAACACCATGTCATGTTAGAGATCACAGTGCAGATCCAGTACCTGCATTTTTATGGGGACCTAATGTTAGGGTTGATGAATGTACTTCATGTGGTGAAAGAGCAATAGCAAAAGGTATCATAAATGGATATACTGGTGCACAATTTATGAGTACAATAATGGATTACTTAGGGCATACAAAGAAATATGGAGCTTAAGTTGAGAAAAGCGGGAGGAAACGATGATTAAATTATATTCATTAGGCGGTAGTGGTGAAAATGGACGTAACTGCTATGCTATTGAATGGTCAGAAGGTGTCATTTTATTAGACTGTGGTGTAAAAAGAGAGATTAATGAAAATGGTGTAGGTGATTATCCTGTTTTAACAAAGGAATTAGTATCTAAACTAAGATTTGTATTATTATCTCATGCACATGAAGATCATAGTGCTTCACTGCCTTTAATATATAGTATGGGATATAGAGGTAAAGTATATGCTTCGAGCCCAACAGCAAATTCAACACCAAACTTTATGAATAAGTGGAAAAACTTTGTTAAAGAAAATAATGGAGTAATTCCATTTAGTGAAGAAGATATAACAAAGGTTGAATTTGAAACACTTAATATAGGATTAAATAATATTGACGGCGTAGAGATAACAGTTGGACGTAGTGGGCACGTTGTAGGTGGGATATGGTTTATAGTAAATGTCGAAGGAAAGAAGATATTCTATTCTGGAGACATAGTATCAGAACCTATGCTTCTACATAATGATAAACCACATGAAGTTGATGCAGCAATTCTTAATTGTGCCTATGCAGGAAAGATACTTAAGCAATCTCAGCAGTATGAAATATTATTAAATTCAGTTAAAGAAACTTTATCAATAGGGGGAAAGGCTGTGTTACCATTACCTCCAAATGGACGTGGATGTGATATATATAAATTCCTTTGTGAAAATATAAAAGACATGCCATTATATGTTGATAAAGAAATAATAGATAATTATAAAAAATTATCAGATATGACAGATTGGGTTAAGAATATAGAGGGAAGCTTAGACTCTGGAAATGTTGTATGTATTGATACAATGGAAGATAGAGAAGAAGTATGTTTAAAAGATGAGCCATCTGTGATATTAACTCAAGACGGAATGCTTACAGCAGTTCAGGGAAAATACTATTTTGAACGTCTTAAAGAAGACAGTAGAAATAAAGTTATAATTACAGGACATGCAGCAAAGGGAACTATAGGTGCTGAAATATTTAATGATGAATATTGTAAAAACAATTTAGTAAAATTACAAAAAGGCCATGTAATTTTTAAAGTTCACTTTGATGATGTAGATGTAGTTGAGTTTAATGAATATCTAAAAGCTAAAACAATAATCCTTTTCCATTCAAATAAAGATAAAACAGTTAATGTTATATCAAATTTAGCTAATACTGGAGTTAGTGCGATGTGTCTTTCTCCTGGTGAAAGTTATAATTTAAACTAACTTGAGAAAATATACTATAGAATTATTTTATTATTACTACACCCTAGTAAGAGTTTACTAGGGTGTATATTTTTGAAAATATTATGTAAAAAACAATAGGGTTACTTGTTATAATGACATTTAACTTTAATATTTTGATCAAAATTACCAAAGTTTTTTCCAAAGATATTTATACCACCCGGATTATGGGTATCAGCAGGGCATTCTATTTTAAATAATAGGGCATCATTATCTTCTTTTAAAAATTCACTTAAAGGTGTTGAAGAAAGTTTAATACCATCTAGATATACTCCAGTATTATTTATTTTAATTGTTTTTAGTAAACCATATTCACTTCCAAGATTCCACCAATTAGGTGTAAACACACCTTTTCTATCACCAAAATCACCAGGACTTATCCATTTTCCTAAAGGAATGTTATTTAAGTAAAAATAAATATCCGACTTAAAAGAGTTGTTATATCCAGGGAATTCAGAACAAATCTCTAGAGAAATTTCCATCTCAACTAAGTTGTTGAAATTAATATCATAAGTAGGTATAGGATATTCTAAATATCCAGATGTAAACCATATTAAAGATAAGTCAATTCTATTAGGTGCAGCAAAATATCTAGGATCATCTAAAACTCCAAATAATTTATCTTTTAATGATAAGCCACAAGGTGGAGATATTTTGAAAGAAGAATAAGCTCCAATAGGAATATCTATTTCAATAAAGTTTTTATTAATCTCTTCATAATTATTATTTAATATAATTTGGACTTCATTAGTTTTTATTTTACATAATTTAAGTAATCCTCTTACTCCAGGTTGAGAGTATGACTCTATAATATCAACTTCTTCTAATATGTTTATATGTTTTGTAACTACAGCAGATGAAATATTAAGAGCAGAGCTTAATTCTTTAATTGACATTTCTTTATTTTGAAGTAAAGATATAATTTTTAACCTTGTATCACTAGCAAGTGCTTGGAAAAAAGGTAAGTTTTTATTTAAAGCTTTAATGTATTTTTTTTCAACATAGCGATTATCCATGCAAACAGTCCTCCATTTCATATAGTTATTATAGCATAAAGATTTATCTGTATTATTAAATAAAGCAGCATTAGAAAACGTTGACAAAAGATAGTAAATTAAATATATTTATATTATAAAAAGTAACTAAAAAGTTAATAGAATAACTAAAAGATTAATTAAATATGTGTAAGAATTCATAGTTGATTAATGTTTAAGCTAATCTTATTGGGATGGGAGAGGATTATTATTTTAGATAAGCTACATTATCCAAGACCTCAATTTGTAAGAGAAAATTGGATTGATTTAAATGGAGAATGGAAATTTGCATTTGATGATGAAAACGTAGGTGAGTTAGATGAACGTTTCATGGATGATACATTTTATAGTATGAAAATTAAAGTACCATATAGTTATCATACTAAGAATTCAGGAATTGAATTAAATGAAGATCATCAAATTGTATGGTATAAAAAAGAGTTAAAAATAGATATAAAAGCAAATAAGAGATATATATTAAATTTTGGAGCAGTAGATTATAAATGCGATATATGGATAAATAGAAATCATATGGCCACACATGTAGGAGGACATACTCCTTTTAGTTTGGATATTACAAGATATATTAAAGAAAATAACTCAGTAATTATAAGAGTTGAAGATAGAAATGAGTGCACTCAACCTATAGGTAAACAATCATGGAAAAAAGAAAATTTCTTATGTTGGTATACAAGAACAGTAGGTATATGGCAGCCAGTATGGATTGAAGAAGTAGGAGATACATATTTAACTGATGTTAAAATGACTCCACAGATAGATAATGCATCATTAGATTTAGATATAAGAATAAATCAAGATGATAAAACTGTAGATCTTTTTGGAGAAGTTTATTTTAAAGGAGAGTTTATAACTAGATTTGCGACTGCATTTAAATCCAAGAGAGCAAGATTAACTATAGATGTAAGTTCTGAAGATCCAGATTTTAGATTGAACTTCTGGACCCCAAATACGCCAAATCTTTATGATATAAAATTTAAATTATGTAGAAAAGAAGAAACACTGGATAAGATAGATAGTTATTTTGGTATGAGAAAAGTTGAATCTATAGGAAGAAAGATATACTTAAATAATCAAGAATTTTACCAAAAACTAATATTAGATCAAGGGTATTTTAAAGATGGTGGATTAACTGCTACACCAGAAGAATTAAAGGATGATGTATTAAAGATTAAAGAAATGGGCTTTAATGGAGCTAGAAAGCACCAGAAGATAGAAGATAATAGATATATGTACCTATGTGATACATTAGGTCTTGTTATGTGGGCAGAAATGCCAAGTACATTTGAATATAGTAATATAACAAATGAAAATGTGACAAAGGAATTATATTCTTTTATAGACAAGCATTATAATAATCCTTCAGTTATAGTCTATACACTTTTAAATGAATCATGGGGAATAAACGAAGTATATAGTGATAGAAAACAACAAAACTTTGTAAATGCCTTAGTTTACTTAATAAAATCTTTAGATAATAGTAGATTAGTAGTTGGTAATGATGGATGGGAACATACTATATCAGATATATTAACTATTCATGATTATAATTCAGATAAGGACACTATGGCCGAAAGTTACAAAAATATAGAGGAAGCAGCAAATGGTTCACCATCTAAGACTAGTACAAGAAAATGTTATAGTGAGGGCTATAAGTATAATAATGGGCCAATAATTATAAGTGAATATGGTGGGATTGCATACGATATTGATGAAAGTAATTCAGATAAATCGTGGGGATATGGAGAAAGATTACAAGATCAGAATTCTGTAATAAATAAGATAAATGAGCTAACTCAAGTTGTTATGGATATAGAAGACGTATGTGGGTTCTGTTATACACAACTTACTGATGTAGAACAAGAAGTAAATGGATTATTAGATCATAATCATAAATATAAGTTTGAACCTGATAAAATTAGAGAAATATTAGAGTATAAACACAACTTAGGATTTATTTTTAAGTAGAAATATTAGAAACAACATAATTTAGTGGGGGATAGTAATGAGAATAACAAAAAGAGAGTTTGGAATAACTAAAGAAGGTATCGCAGTACATGAGTTTAAGATTGAAAATCAAATAGGAGAGTATATTACAATATTAGATTATGGATGTACATTAACATCAATAAATGTATTAGACAAAAATGAAAATTTAGTAGATGTATGTCTAGGATATAAAACTTTAGAAGAATATGAAAATAATATATCGTATTTAGGAGCTATTATAGGAAGACATGCAAATAGAATAAAAGAAGGTAAATTTATTTTAAATGACACTAAATATGAATTAGCTATTAATAATGGACCTAATCATCTTCATGGAGGAAAAAAGGGATTTGATAGATATATTTGGGATCATATTATTAATGGAAATAGTATAACTTTTTTTAGAGTTTCAAAGCATTTAGAAGAGGGGTATCCAGGGAACCTTAGTATAGAAGTAAAATATGAATTTAATGATGAAGGTGAACTAATAATAAGCTATTATGCAACTACTGATAGAGAGACTATAGTTAACTTAACAAATCATTGTTATTTTAATTTAAATGGTGAAAATAAAGGTAATATATTAGGACATAAGTTAAAATTAAATGCAAGTAAGTATACTGAAAATGATGAGCATTGCTTACCAACAGGAAATATATTAAATGTAGAAGAATCTCCATTTGATTTTAGAGAAGGTAAAAAAATAGGAAGAGATATAAACGATGAAGACATTCAATTAAAGAATGGATTAGGATATGACCATAACTTTATATTAGACTCCGAAGAAAATATGAAGTATGTAGGAGAGCTTGAAGGAGATGAGAGTGGTATAGAAATGAAAATATATACTACATGTCCTGGAGTTCAGTTTTATAGTGGAAATGTATTAGATGGAGAGAACGGAAAGAGTAATACTGTTTATAATAAGAGAGCTGGATTATGTCTTGAAACTCAATATTTCCCAAACTCACTAGAGTGTTCAAATTTCCCATCAGTAATATTAAAAGAAGGAGAAAGTTTTAAAGAAAAGACTATATATAAATTTTCGACTAAATAAATCTAAAAAACTTACTAGATAAAAAAGTTAATACTAAAATTTAAAAAATATAAACTACCTCTTAAATAATTTTAAAATGTTTAATGGGTAGTTTATTTATTTAGAAGTATAAAAATAGTTATAATTTATATAATAAATATATTTTTAAAGAAAATTATAGATATTTGTTGTATTATTAATTTAATAAATATTTTGGTATTAAAGAGGAGAGTATTATGGCTAAGTTAATAAAAGTTCAAAAGCCTAAGTTTATAGATGATTTTGAAGAAATTGAAGATATATACGATGAAATGATTTATGAAGAAAAGATTCAAAATAAAATTATTGAAGATAGAGATATAAGAGAAAAAAATGATGTTGGAATTACTATTGATTCGTGTATATTTAGAAATGTAGCATTTGAAGATTGCGATTTTACTAGAATAGATTTATTAGATTCGAGATTTGAAAATTGTGATTTATCTAATGTATCTTTTTCTGGTGGAGGTTTACATAGAGTTGAATTTGTAAATTGCAAGCTTATGGGTGCTAATTTTTCAGAGTGTTCTATTAAAGATGCAACTTTCCAAAATGTAATGGGAGGTTATGCAACATTCTCTTTTAGTAAAATAAAGAATGTAAACTTTATTGAATCTAATTTAAAAGAAGCAGTATTTCAAGAAGTAAAACTGGATAAAGTAGTTTTTGAAGAATGTGATTTAACTAATGGATATTTTAATAAAACATTCTTAGGAAAACAAGATTTTACAAGTTGTGATATTGAAGGAATAGATGTCGATATAGAAAATATATATGGAGCTACAGTAACAGCAATGCAAGGATTAGACTTAACAAGATTAATGGGACTTAAAATCAAGTAATAAATATCATTTCAACTATAATAATTTATTACTTAATTTGAGGTGATTCTATACTAAAGGAAAAAAATCTGTTGAACAGATTTTAAAATATAAAGTAAGAAACTATTAACTATAAACTTTTAACTCTTAACTAAAGAAAGGGGTGATGATATGAATGTTGTATTTGAGGCTTTAAAAAGGTATTACGGTTATAGTTCTTTTAGGGAAGGGCAGTATGAGATAATTACTAATATTTTAAAGGGTAGAGATAGTTTTGGGGTTTTACCTACTGGTGGAGGAAAATCAATATGCTATCAGATACCAGCAGTTATATTTAAGGGTATGACAATAGTTATTTCACCTCTTATTGCACTTATGAAAGACCAAGTTGATAGTTTAGATTATAATGGAATACCGGCACAGTACATAAATAGTAGTCAAAGTTTAGAAGAGATAGATAACATAATTTTAAAGTGTAAAAGTGGAGAGGTAAAATTATTATATATAGCACCAGAGCGATTAGAAAATGATTTTTTTAAAAAGCAATTAAGAAGATTGAAGATAAGTCAAATAGCTATAGATGAAGCACATTGTGTATCTTTATGGGGGCATGATTTTAGAAAGAGCTATAGGGAAATAGCGCCATTTATAAATAGTTTACCTAATAGACCGGTAATAACGGCTTTTACAGCAACTGCAACAGAAGTAGTTAGAGAAGATATAATAAAGCTTTTAGATTTAAGAAATCCATATAAATATCTTGGTAGTTTTGATAGAGATAATCTTATTATAAGTGTACATATTGAAGAGGATAAATTAGAGTTTGTAAAAGATATTATACGAGAAAATGAAGATAATGCAGGGATAATTTATTGTGCTACAAGAAAAGAGGTAGATAATCTTTATTATTATCTTAAAGATTTAGGATATGAGGTAGGTAAATATCATGGAGGATTAAAAGATAATGAAAAGGTATATTATCAAGAGGAATTTCTTAAAGAAAATATAAATGTAATGATAGCTACTAATGCTTTTGGAATGGGAATAGATAAACCTAATGTAAGATATATCGTGCATTTTACTATTCCTAAAAATATAGAAAGTTATTATCAAGAAATAGGAAGAGCAGGAAGAGATGGTGATATTTCTAAATGTTATTTATTATTTAATAGAAGTGATATAAGAACTTTAGAATATTTAATTTATACTACAGCGTCTCTTAATAGAAAGGAAGTTGAGATATCGAAACTTCAAAGAATGATAGACCTTTGTGAAAGTAAAGAATGCTATAGGGCTTTTGTACTGAATTATTTTGGTGAGAAAAATGTAAGAGGTTATTGTAATAGCTGTAGTAATTGTTTAAATAATGAGGAGCTTAGAGATTATACAATAGAAGCTCAAAAGATACTTTCTTGTGTTTATAGAAGTAGGGAGAAGTATGGTATTTCTGTCTTAGTAGATGTATTAAGAGGAATGAGTGGGCCTAAAATAGCTAGTGATGGATTAAATAAATTAACTACTTATGGAATAATGAAAGATTATAGCAGTAAATTTATAAGAGATTTGATAAAAACTCTTTTAGAACTTGGCTATGTTGACTTAAAAGAAGGAACATATTCTATGCTAAAGCTTAACGATAAATCTTATAAGGTATTAAAATCAGGATTAAAGGTAATATGCAAACTAAGTGATGATTTAGAGGTTAAGATTTTAAACAAAGAATTATTTGATAGTCTTAGACTATGGAGAAAAGATAGAGCTATGAAAGAAGGAATTAAGCCATATATAATTTTTTCTGATTCAACATTAATAGAAATTACTAACAAACATCCTAAAAATAAAGAAGAGTTATTATCTATAAGAGGTATGGGTGAGAAGAAGTTTGAAAAGTATGGTGAAGAATTGTTAGATTTGATGAGGCACGAAAAGGTGCAATAAAATATTTTAAAAGAATTAAATAATAGATAAAAAAAGGTTAGGAATTGAGAAAATAATTCCTAACCTTTTTTTATTTAAATAATATGTAGTCATTTTAATATAAAAAATAGTCATATATATATTCAAGACAATAATATACTAAATTATAAAGGGGGAGTAGTTATGGATTTTAAGGAATTTATTCGTACAGATAGAGAAAGCAGAAATGGAGATAAGTTTGAAGGCACATTTCTAGATTACTTGGAAATACTAAGAGAAAATCCTGATGTAGCTAAGCTTGCTCATAAGAGAATATATGACACTATTATGAGTAAAGGAGTTGAAACTTTAAAGGGAGAAGAGAACCCTAGAATAAAGAAAATATACGGAAACGAAACCATAAAGAAATATGGATTCTTTAGAGATGAATTTTTTGGTATTGATAATGTAATTATGAAGATAGTAAATTACCTACATTCTGCATCAATGAAAGGTGAAGAATCTAGACAAGTATTATATCTTGTAGGTCCTGTTGGAGCAGGTAAATCTTCATTAGTAGAAGCTTTGAAAAATGCATTAGTTCAATGTGAACCTATATATGCAATCAAAGGTTGTCCAATGCATGAAGAACCTTTACACCTAGTGCCAAATCATTTAAGACCAAAATTTAACGAATTATTAGGTGTTCAAATTGAAGGAGACTTATGTCCAATATGTAAGTATAAATTATTGAATGAATATAATGGTGAATATGAGAATGTTCCAGTAGAAACAACAGGATTTTCTATTCGTTCAAGAAAAGGTATAGGGGTAGTACCACCTGTAGACCCTAATAACCAAGATACTTCAATACTTACTGGAGCTATAGATATCTCTAAGATGGATATTTATCCAGAAGATGACCCTAGAATATTCTCATTAAACGGTGCATTTAACGTTGGTAATAGAGGATTAGTTGAATTTATAGAAGTATTTAAAAATGATGTTGAATATCTTCATACTATAATAACAGCTACTCAAGAAAAATCTATACCATCACCTGGTAAAGGATCAATGATTTATTTTGATGGTCTTATAATAGCTCACTCTAATGAAGCTGAGTGGAATAGGTTTAAATCAGACCATACTAATGAAGCTATTTTAGACAGAATAGTTAAGGTAGAAGTACCTTACTGCTTAGAGCTTGCAGAAGAAGTGAAAATATATGAAAAGATATTAAATAAGAGTAACTTTAAAGCTCATATTGCACCACACACTATTGAAATTGCAGCAATGTTTGCTATACTTTCAAGATTAACTCCATCAGCTAAGGTTGACCCTATAACTAAGTTAAAGATTTATAATGGTGAAGATTTAGTTGAAAAAGGAACAACAAAACGAATTGATATTAGTGAACTTAGAGAAGAAGCTGGTCCTTATGAAGGAATGAAAGGTATCAGTACAAGATTTATAGTTAAAGCTATAGATAATGCTTTATCAAATTCAGAATATGATTGTATAAATCCGTTAAGCATAATGGAAAGCATAATAAAATCTATTAAGGAACTTGATATTGCAGCTGAAGATAAGAAGAGATATCTTGCATTTATTCAAGATACAATAAGAAAAGAATATAATAAGATTCTTGAAAAAGAAATTACTAAGGCATTTATACATTCATTTAGAGAACAAGCTGAAAGTTTATTCAATAATTATATAGATAATGCAGAAGCTTTTGTTAATAAGACAAAAATCAAAGATGCTTCAACTGGAGAGGAATTAAATCCAGATGAAGATTTTATGAGAAGCATAGAAGAGCAAATTGGAGTATCTGAAGCATCAGCTAAGGGCTTTAGAGCAGATGTAACATCATATATGTTCTACTTAGTTAGAAATGGATCAAAGATAGACTATACTTCTTATGAGCCATTAAAAGAAGCTATCGAAAAGAAACTTATGGCATCAGTAAAAGATTTATCAAGAATTATAACTAAGTCAAGAGTTAGAGATACTGAGCAAGCTGAAAAATACAACGCGATGGTAGAAGAAATGCAAAATAATGGATACTGCTTACACTGCTGTGATGTAATCTTAAAATATGCTGCCAATAATTTGTGGAAGGATTGATAGCTATGGCAATCTTTAGAGATAATAGCGATAATCCTATTGAACACGATAGAAGTATAGAAGATAGAAGAAGACACAGACAATTAGTAGAGAAGTCTATAAAAGAAAATATTGGCGACATATTATCAGAGGAAAGTATAGTAGGTGAAACTAAAAATAAGAAGTTTAAAATACCTATTAGAGGAATTAAAGAGTATCAATTTATTTTTGGTAAAAATAGTACTGGAGTAGCATCTGGTACTGGTGAAGAAAAAAGAGGGGATAAAGTCGGCTCAGCAGATGGTAGTGGAAAAAAAGGAAATAAAGGAGCAGGGCAAGGCGAAGGTGATGATATTTATGAAACAGAAATCACTATGGAAGAATTATTAGATTATATAGTAGAAGATTTAGACTTGCCTAATCTAGATAGAAAGAAGTTTTCAGAAGTTTTAACAGAAAGTGCTTCAAGGAAGCGTGGATATCAAAAGTACGGAATACGACCAAGGTTGGCAAAGAAAAAAACTGTTATGTCTAAGACAGCAAGAAAACAAGGTAAGAAGAGAGCTTTAATGGAAAGTGGTATAGATCAGGAGTTAGAAAGATTCCCATTTAGAGAAGATGATTTAAGGTATTACAAAGTTAAAAAGAAACCTAAAAAGGAAAGTAATGCAGTTTTAATATTTATAATGGACGTATCTGGGTCTATGGATACTACTAAAAAATATCTTGCAAGGTCATTCTTCTTTGTACTTTCTAGATTTATAAAAAGAAAATATAATAATATAGCTTTTGAGTTTATTTCACATACTACTGTGGCTAAGAACGTAAATGAATATGAATTTTTCCATAAAGCTGAATCAGGAGGAACTTATATATCTAGTGGATTAAATTTGGCATTAAAGATAATTGAAGAGAAGTATTCTCCAGAGGTATGGAATATATATCCTATATATGCTAGTGATGGTGATAACTGGTCAGAGGATAATGAAAGAGCAATAAATGCAGTTAAAAATTTATGTGAAATAAGTAATATGTTTGGATATGCTGAACTTTTACCATCAACTTATTCAACTACTATGTATTATCGTTTTAATAAAGAGATACATGAAAAGAACTTTGTATCTGTAATAATTAAGGAAAAGAAAAATCTTTGGGATGCTTTAAAGATAATGCTTAGTAAGGAGCTTAAGGAGGGAAACGATGGAGTATAATTTAAATGATTTACAAGAATGGAATGTAAAAATAGAAGAAAAAGCTAAAAGCTTTGGTTTAGACTATTATCCTCAAGAATTTGAGATAATTGGATATAATGAAATGATTGGATATGAGGCATACGTAGGTATGCCCTCTAAATATCCACATTGGAGCTATGGAAAAGCATACGAAAAAAACAAAACATTATATTCTCTTAATTTAACTGGATTACCATATGAGATGGTTATTAATTCAGACCCATGCTTAGCATATTTGATGAGAGAAAATTCATTGTTATTACAAATACTAACAATGGCACACGTATATGGTCATAATGATTTCTTTAAAAATAATAGATTATTTAAAGAAGGAACTAAGGCTTATTATACTTTAGAGATGTTTAAGCTAGATGCTGAAATAATAAGAGGATATGTTAATGATCCTAATATAGGATATGCAAAGGTAGAAAAGATATTAGATGCAGCTCATGCATTAAAGTTTCAAATACCAAGAGTAGTAGGTGTTAAGGAGTTAAGTCAGGAAGAAATAAAAGCTAATCTAATGAATGAGTATAATAGAAAGATTGAAGGTAGATATGTTTTAGACCAAGATGAAGAAATAGAACTTCCTGATTTAAATAAAATACCACTTGAACCTTGTGATGATGTTATAGGATTTATAATTAAATATGGATATCTAGAAGAATGGGAAAAGACTGTATTAAAAATAGTTAAGAGAGAAACTGAATATTTTATGCCACAAATAGAAACTAAGATAATGAATGAGGGATGGGCAAGCTATTGGCACTACACAATTTTAAACTCTTTGGAATTGCCAGAAGGACTTCATTTTGAATTCTTAAAAAGACATAATGATGTAATAGCGCCTATACTTGGTGGACTTAACCCTTATTATATGGGATTTAAGATATTCCAAGATATTGAAAAGAGATATGGAAGAGAAAAGCTTTTTGAGGTTAGAAGTCTAGAAAGAGATAATTCATTCTTAAGAAAATATTTAACACAAGATTTATGTAATGAATTGAATTTGTTCCAATATGCTAAAAAGAGCTTTGATTTTGTAATCGAAGAAGTTTCTGATGATGAAGGATGGAAGATTATAAGAGATACATTATCATCTACTTGTGGAGTAGGTGGAATACCATATATCAGAATTGTTGACTTAGACAGAAAAGATGGTACTTTAACATTAGAACATGTATTTGATGGAAGAGAACTAGAACTTTTATATGCTAAAGAGACATTAAAGTATTTATTTGATTTATGGGGAAGAAAAGTACTATTAAAGACAAAAACAAGGGAAGGTAAAAATATAGAAATCTTATGTGATAATGATAGAAAAGTTTATATCAATTAATGATAATGGATAATGGTAAATTAGAAATAAGAGAGCAGTTTGAATGAATTAAGTTCAAGCTGCTCTCTTATTTCTTAAAGGCACATATTAAATCCTTTTGAATATTTTAATAGTGTAAATATTTTTTAGGAGAAGACTATGGATTTAAAAGGAAGTAATACAGAAAAAAATCTTTATAGAACCTTTGCAGGGGAAAGTAGAGCAAATACTAAGTATACATTATTTGCTGAGAAGGCAAGACAAGAAGGATATCAATGGGTAGGAGAAATATTTGATAAGACAGCTAAAAATGAACTAGCTCATGCTAGGAGAGTATATGGACAATTCTTAAAAGATGTGAATTCTACTTGTGAGAATTTATTAGATGCTATTATGGGGGAAAACGAAGAATACAAGAATATTTATAAAAAGTTTGAAGATGAAGCAAGGAGAGAAGGGTTTAATGATATAGCTGATTTCTTTAAAGAATTGCAAGAAGTAGAAGAATCACATTCTGAACGATTTAAGAAGCTATATGACAAATTAGAAGATGGAACAATGTTTAGTGGAGCAAAAGAATCTAAGTGGTGTTGTATGAATTGTGGATATATACATGAAGGTACTGAAGCTCCGTTAATTTGTCCACTTTGCAAATATCCAAGGGCATATTTTAAACCATGCTGTGAAATTAAAGATGCATAGGAGGAAAAGTTATGTATATATCAATGCCTAGGGACTTTTTTGTTCCTGTTATGTATGATTATAAGGAAAATTTAGGGTTGTTAGATAAACGCACAACAGAAATGAATCGAGAGAGTACTGGTGAAGAGAAAGTTAATCAGGAGTATTATAAAGCATTACAAAATAAAGAGGCCACTTATATAAAGCCTGGTAGTAAAGAAACAAATGGACAAGAAGTTGATGAAGAATATTATAAGGCATTACAGGAGAAAGAAGCTACTTATGTGGAGGCAACTATGTACAACTCTATAGATGATGAGTATATAAATAGTGCTACAAATAATAAAGATAAATATATAAATAAAGGAGAAACAAAAGAAAATTATAAAGGATCAAATAGTAGAAGTGTATATAGTGATATAGATGATGAGTATGCTAGAGGCTTTAAGAGATAGGAAAACAAGAGATAGCATAATTCTATTTATAATTTCATTAGGGTGCTTCTTTATTAATACAACTAATATAGTATTAGGATTAGTAATACATTCAATTGCAATGATTCCCCTTGCCTTTATGCTTGGGGAATTCACTTCTAGTATTTCAGAATATATAGGAGAAAAAAAAGGAGGATTATTAACAGCTACTTTAGGTAATTTACCTGAAATAATAATGGGAATATGGTCATTGAGATTAGGGCTTATTTCTATGGTACAAGCTGCTATGATAGGATGTATAGTTAATAATATGCTCTTAGTACTTGGAGTTTCAATATTATTAGGTGGATTAAAATATAAGCAACAAACTTTTAATAAGAATAATGCTAAAACAAACTTTAGTATGTTGTTATTAGCTATGTCATCTATGGTAGTAATGGCTTGCATAAATAATTATTCAAGTATACCATCTGAAACAGTAATAAAAATAAGTGCTGTAGTATCAATAATTTTAATATGTGTATATTTATTAGGGTTAATATATTCATTATATACACATAGTAATTTAATATTAGGAGATGACAAAACTGAAAAAATAGAGGAGAAGAAATCAGATAAGATAGAGTTAGTTATCTTACTAATAAAAATATTTGTTATAAGTTTGGCTATATACTTTTTGTCAGAAAAGGTAATAAATGATGCTAATATTATTATAGAGAATTTTAATATATCCGAAGGATTTATGGGGATAATATTAATTCCTGTTTTGGGTAATATAGGAGAGAATATTTCAGCTATTATGTGTGCTGTAAGAAATAAAGTAAATTTAAGTTTGGAGATAGCTATAGGTTCAGGAATACAAATAGCATTATTTGCAACTCCAATTCTAGTATTAACAGCTTTTTTACTAGGAATACAAATGGCCTTAGTTTTTTCAGTACTAAATATAATAATAGCAGGACTAGCTATTTTTATGTCATATATAGTCTTCGTTGATGGTAGTACTAATTGGTTTGAAGGAATAGTATTAATAGCGGTATATGTAATCATAACTATATGTTACTTTTTTGTGTAGGAGGTAGCTAATGGGATATAACAAATTAATACACGAGTATTATATAAATTTAAGTAATTTAGCTAGTTTATTAAAAACATTAACAGACTCCTATAGACTTTTAATTGGAGGTGCTTTTGAATTGAATAATATACCAGAAGCAAGGACAAAATATGTCAAAGAAGCTGTTAATAGAGCAGATAAACTAGGAGATGAAATTGATCATTTGATAGATTTGCTTGAAGAGTGTGGGGAATCGTACTATAAGTATGTAGCAGTTATGAATGATTATATACTGAAAAATGGTAATACTGACCTTATTTTAACTGAGGTGGATAGTGATTTACAATTTTCAAACTCACCAGGAGTTACTAGTTCAGGAGGATTTAACAGCTCACCTGGAGGTAACTATGGACCTAGACCTAAAGAAGAGCCTAAAAAAGATAAGAATTAATGGTTAATAGAAATAATTAATACTTTAAGTTTTATAGTGATTTATGTTTAGATTATTAATTATAAAAAGCTGTGCATATGCACAGCTTTTTATAATTAGAATTTTTTTAATTTAAAATTACTAACCATTAAATAAGAAAATACAATCATAAGAAGCATTGGTATAACTGCAGACATATTTACGTTTATAGTAAGTAAAATAAATAAAGCCATAAAGCATCCAGCAATAGTTATTGGCACTCCTGCAAATACACCATCAAAGGTAGATACATTATACCTAGCTAGTCTAAAAGCACCACATATTGGAAACGTTAGTAGTACTATAAATCCAATTAGGCTTGTAGGTCCTACACCTTTAAAATTAAATAATAAAAAAGATAGAATTGATGGTGCTACACCGAATGAAACTAAGTCAGCTAAAGAATCTAATTCCTTTCCAAGCTCACTACTTGCATTAAGAAATCTCGCAATTCTCCCATCATATCTGTCTATTAATCCTGCTAAAAGTATAAAAATGCTTGCTAATGCGTAATTACCGTCTATTGTGGATAAAATTGAACATATGCCTAAAGATAAATTAATAAAAGTAAAAGCATTAGGAATATAAGATCTTTTCATATAATCACTCCCAAAATAATTCCAAATTAATGATATATAATTATAACATAATACCTAATAAAATATAATACTATAATTTGTAATCATATAGAAAAGCTATATTTATATAAAGATTATTTACAAAATATTATTAGTAATATAATGATTTATAAAAGTTAAGTATGTTATAATTTAATATATGTAATATTTTAGTAAAGATACTAGGGAGGTAGAGCTGTGAGATATGTAAAGTTTATTTACAATCCTTACTCAGGTGAAAATTTAATTCTTTCTAAGGTAGATAAGGTTATAAGTATTCATCAAGATGCTGGATATACTATAGTTCCGTATAGAATAAGTAGAGACGAAGATGTTTCTGAGGCTTTTAAGGATGTAAAAGATTTTGATTATAAATATGTTTTAGTAGCTGGTGGAGATGGAACAGTTGATTCAGTTGTTAATGCGATGGCAAAGCAAGGTATATCAATACCTATAGCAATTTTACCAGTAGGAACAGCAAATGATTTCGCTAAGTTCTTAGGTATACCTTCAGATATAGAAGAAGCATGTAATAGGATTATAAATTCACATATAACTACAGTAGACTTAGGAAGTATAAATGATAAATACTTTGTTAATGTAGCAAGCACAGGGCTTTTTACAGATGTATCACAAAAAACAGATGTAAATATAAAAAATACTATAGGTAAATTAGCATATTACCTAAAAGGCTTAGAGGAGTTACCAAACTTCAGAAAGCTAAAGGTTAAGATAAACTCAGAGAATGTTAACTTTGAAGGTGAGATGTATTTCTTATTAGTATTTAATGGCCAAACAGCAGGTAACTTTAAGCTTGCTACAAAGTCTGATGCTAAAGATGGATTGTTAGATGTGATAATATTTAAGGCAATACCTATAATGGAATTAATACCTCTATTTATAAAGGTATTAAAAGGGGAGCACTTAGACTCAGAAAATGTAATATATTTCAAATCTAAGGAAATTCATATTGAATGTTATGAGGATATAGTTACAGATATTGATGGAGAAAAAGGTCCAGATTTCCCATTAGATATTAAGTGTATAAAAGGTGGACTGAAAATTTTAGGTGTAAAATAGATTAATAAAGAATAATTTACAAAATAAAATAATAATTATAAATAACAGCACTATGAAAGGAACATATTATGTTAAATTTTGCTTACCTTTTAACTCTGATATTTATAATTATTTTTATTTTATATTTACTAATAATAAATAAAAATAAATGTCCTAAAAAAGTGAAAACATTTTTCTGTATTACATTTGCATTATTATTTATGAGATATATAGCAGTTTTAATAGGGACATTAATAGAATCACAGACAATAGTATATTTTTTAAGAGGTTTTATCTTACTTAATTATCCTGCTATACCGTTAGTAGCATTAGGTACAGCATATATATTTTTAAGAAATGAAGGTACAACATTTGATTATAATTTTATATTTATGGCTATTTTATTATTACTATATATAGGCGAATTATATTTGTACAAGGTAAACATAAATATTAATAATTCATTTGGATTTATAATAACTTTCAAAAATAGTTTAACACCAAATCTTATTTATTTAATTATAATTGCATCTATTGCAATAGTAGCACTGCTATGTGTAGACAAGCCGTATTGTAATAAATGGGGAATGAAACTACTTACAATAAGTCTTATGATTACTATAGCTGAATTCATTATTTTCCTAGGTGGAATAAAGGTATTTCCTTATCCGTTTATAGGAGATATATTAATTTTATTAGTTAACTATAAAGCGTTAAGAACTTTTAAATAATATAGTATATTTTAAATAATGAAAAAGAGGTATCGTAATAAAAAATTATCACGATATCTCTTTTTTAGAATAGATATAAAAAATAATATAATAAATTAAATAGGTAATATAAATATTTCAAATATAAATCAAAATTTGTTGCCTTTCAAGGTTTCTATAATATAATATTAGTATATGAAATGCCCAGCTAATGGGCATTTTTAATTGCATTTAGAATAGCACTTAATATGCAAATGTGCTAATAAAAACTTTATTGTTTAGTATATAAAAAATTTGAGGCTAATTCAGAATCAGATTATATACACATATTGTTAAAATACTACTAGCTAAGTTGCTAGAGATTTATTTAGAAAATTTACAGGTGGTGAATTTAAGATGGAGGGTGTCCCTCAGAGTATTAAGTTAGAAAAATCAAATAATAGTATAGAGGGAATTACTTTAAGTTTTAAATTATTTGAATAAAGTTATTCTCTCTAAATATAGGAGGAAACTTTATGAAAAAATTATCAGTACTACTATTTAGTAGCATTTTAGACAAGAAGATATATGACGAATTTGATGAGGTATTAGGTACATTAAAGGATATTTATGTAACTACAGATGAAGGGTATCCAAGAGTTATAGGATATAAAGTGAAAAGAGATAGGTCAACATTTCATTATGAATTTAGAAGTGTAATCTTTTTACAAAATGATAATAAAGTAAAGATAATGACTAGAGGGAGCAAAGAGATACTGCCGAGAAGATACTCTTATCTTTTATCAGAGCATCTTTTAGATAAAAAAATTGTAGATATAAATGGAAAGCAAGTTGTAAGAGTTGATGATTTAAGAATTGCTGAGATAGCTGGTGAATATAGAGTAATAGCGGTAGAGACTGGGCCAATGGCTAGAGCAAGAAGATTTGGACTTTTAAACGTTGGAAAGTTAATATATAAAACACTTCATAAGGATTTTGAAGATAAGGTTCTTATGTGGGATGATGTTGAATCTTTAGAAATGGTAAATAATAATTTACAAATTGCTATACCATATAAAAAACTATCAACATTACATCCAGCAGATTTAGCAGATATATTAGAGGACTTAGATTCAAATTCAAGAAAGAAAATTTTTGAATTCATAGATGAAGATTTAGCAGCGGATGCCTTAGAAGAAATAGATCCTGAATATAAAGGTGCTATAATTAAAGATATAAGTGAAGCTAAGGCTGCAGAATTATTAGAAAATATGCCTAATGATGAGATAGCAGATTTCTTAGATGAACTAGATGATGATGAGAGAGAAAAGATTCTTATAAATTTGGAAGCTGAAGATGCTAATGAAGTTAAAGAACTTTTACAGTATGATGATGAAACTGTAGGTAGTATAATGAGTAAAGAATTTATTTCTTTCAATATAGATATAACAATAGGTGAAATTATTGAAATTCTTAGAGAGACTGAACCAGAAGATGAGCAGTTAAACTCAATATTTATAACAGATGAAGATGAAAGAGTGTTAGGAATATTAACACTTAAGGATTTGATAATGAATACTCCTGAGACAAAGGCTAGAGAAGCTATGAATGAAAACACTAATGTTATAAGACATTTTGTTGATATAAATGAAGCTATAGAAATAGTATCAAAATATGACCTATTATCTATCCCTGTAGTTGATGACAATGATGTCTTAATTGGATCAGTAAATACTCATGACTTAATAGATGAGTTTTTATACCCAATGTGGAAAAAGAAAAATAAATTTTAAAAAAGTGTTTACAAAATTTGAGAAAAGCATATAATAAAAATATAAAACAGAGTTAAATAGTAAGAATTGAAACTGTGAAAAAGGAAAGTAGTATAAAGGAAGGTTACAGAGAGAAAAGGATGCTGAGAACTTTTTGCCAGTAATTTATAACGAAGTGCCCTTTGGAGTTTAAGCCTGAAATAATAGTACGGTGTTACGGGTTCACCCGTTATAGTGAAGAGGTATGATTGTACCTTTATTGAGTGGGATTATTTTTATATAATCCAAGTAGAGTGGAACCACGGATATTTTATCGTCTCTAAGTTATAGAGGCGTATTTTTTTTATAAAAATTCCTAGGAAAATTATTATTATATAATAAAAGAAATTAATTTTAAATATATATAAAAGATATGTGTAGAGAAAGGGGAATAATTATGATTTATAATTCAATGCTAGATTTAATAGGAAAAACACCAATTTTAAAGCTAAACAATATGGTAGGAGAAAATAGTGCTGATGTATATGTTAAGTTAGAAAAGTTTAATCCAGGTGGTAGTGTTAAAGATAGAGCTGCTTTAGGGATGATTGAAAAAGCAGAAGAGTTAGGAATATTAAAAGAAGGATCTACAATAATAGAACCTACAAGTGGAAATACAGGTATTGCAATTGCTATGATAGGACGAGTAAAAGGATATAAAGTAATTATAGTTATGCCTGAAACTATGAGTAAAGAAAGAAGAGATTTAATCAAGGCTTATGGAGCAGAACTAATTTTAACTGAAGGAGCAAAGGGGATGAAAGGGGCTATAGCAAAAGCTACTGAGTTGGTAGATAACTATGGATATTTCATGCCACAACAATTTGAAAATATAGCGAATCCAAATAAACATTATGAAACTACAGCAGATGAAATATTAGAAGATATTAAAGATTTAGATGCTTTTGTAGCAGGAGTTGGGACAGGAGGTACTATTACTGGAGTAGCTAAAAAATTAAAAGAAAATATAAAAACATTAAAGGTTGTAGCTGTAGAGCCAGAAAAATCACAAGTACTGGCAGGAAAAGGACCAGGAGCTCATAAAATTCAAGGAATAGGTGCAGGATTCATTCCTTCAATTTACAAAGGAGAATATGTTGATGAAATAATACCAGTTTCAGACCAAGATGCGATAAATACAGCAGTTGAATTTGCTAGGAAAGAAGGAATACTAATAGGGATATCATCAGGAGCGGCACTTTTTGCAGCATTACAAGTAGCTAAGAAATTAGGAAAAGGCAAAAAAGTACTAGCTATAGCTCCAGATGGAGGAGAAAAATATATATCTATGGGAATTTATGAGTAAAATACAGAGTAATTAGGAGAAATGTTCGGCTTTGCTTAAGAGAAATATATGCTAAAAGCAGGAATAAATGTTTGACTAAGTAAAAGAGAAATATGTTTTTGTATTATGGAAAAATGTCTCATTGAATAAATGAGAAACATATATGCTAGAGGCGTATTTCTCTGGCAAAGTGATATTTATATTTCGAGAGTAGCTCATACCAAAGGAGGGGTATTAGATTGTTTAAGAATTTGAGTCATGATTTGAATAATATAATGGAAAAGGATCCTGCGGCTAGAAGTAAGATTGAAGTATTTTTGTTATATCCGTGTGTTCATGCACTAATTTCATATAGAATAGCTCATTTTTTATACTCTAAAAAGTTTTTCTTTATGGCAAGACTTATATCACAATTAGCAAGATTTTTTACTGGCATAGAGATACATCCAGGTGCTAAAATTGGTAGAGGGTTGTTTATAGATCATGGAATGGGTGTAGTAATAGGAGAAACTACTGAGATAGGTGATAATGTTACTATATATCATGGAGTAACTTTAGGGGGAACAGGAAAAGATAAAGGTAAGAGGCATCCAACTATAGGAAATGATGTTGTGATAGGATGTGGAGCTAAAGTCTTAGGTCCAATTACAGTAGGGGATGGAGCTAAGATTGGAGCTAATGCTGTAGTTTTAAAAGATGTTCCAACTGGAGTTACAGCAGTAGGAAAAGCAGCAAAAAATTTAGTTAGAGTTGTTAAAAGCAACCCGGAGATAGAAACAGAAAAAAATAATGAAAGTAAAAAAAATATCTATAATGATATGGTGATTTAAGAATGATTAAAGAAAAAATAGTTAAGTATTGTAATTCGATAGGTTTAGATACTATTGGTTTTGTAAAGTGCAGAGTTTTTGAAGAGTTACGTGAGTTTTATTTAGACAGAAAAGAAAAAGGTCTAGAAAATGAATTTGAAGAAAATGATATAGAAAAAAGGATTAATCCTAATGTATATATGGAAGATGGGAAAACTATTATTTCTATAGCTTTCCCATATTATATGGGAAAAGAGGATGTTGATAATGGATTTTCTGTTTATACAAAGGGATATGATTATCATAGAGTAGTTAAAAGCTACTTAGATAAAATATGTACATATATAAATGAATTAGGAGGAAAAGCTATTCCTTTAGTAGATAGCAATTCACTTCCAGAAAGATATATAGGATTTTTAGCTGGACTTGGTATAATAGGAAAGAATAATATGATTATAACTAAAAAGTATGGTTCATATGTTTTTTTAGGTGAGATAATAACAGATTTAGAAATTTGTTGTAGAGATGCAGGAACTTTTGAGGATATTCAAAAGTATAATGGTTGTAATGAATGTAAAGTTTGTATAGATAATTGTCCAACAAAAGCAATTATGACAGGAAGAAAAAATCCTAATATATGTTCATCATACATAACTCAAAAAAAGGAACTTTCTAAGATAGATTATAAGCTTATCAAGAATAGAATTTTTGGTTGTGATATTTGTCAAAATACTTGTCCTTATAATAAAGAAATTAGCTTTTCTAATTTAGAAGAATTTAAGTCATTAGACTTTATGAATACAGCTGATATAAAATATTATGCTGATTTAAACAATAAAGAGTTTAAAGAAAAAATATCTAAAACCTCTTGTGGATGGAGAGGTAAAAACGTCATAAGAAGAAATGCAATAATTAGGTTACATAATGAAGGAGAAGACATTGAAAAATATAAAGGAGATTCTCTAATGATAAATAATTGCATTGATGAGATTAAAAGAATTAACAATTAGGAAAGATAAAATTATTATTTTTAACTTTTAAGTTATTAGAAAGGTGATTATTATGAAGCAAAGAACTAAAGCAATTTTAGATATATTAAAAGAATTATACCCAGATGCCAAATGTGAATTAGAGCATAATTCACCATTTCAACTATTAGTAGCAACTATACTTTCAGCCCAAACTACAGATAAAAAGGTTAATGAAGTCACTGAAACTTTATTTAGAGATTACCCAGATTTAGATGCTTTTTTAACATTATCTATAGATGAACTTGAAGAAAGAATAAAACAAATAGGACTTTATAGAAGCAAGGCTAAAAATATAATGATAATGTGTAATCAACTTAAAAATAATTTTAATGGTGAAGTTCCTAAAACTATGGAAGAGATAGTGACTTTAGCAGGTGCAGGGCGTAAAACTGCAAATGTAGTTTTATCAAATGCTTTTGGAGTTCCTTCAATAGCTGTAGATACACATGTATTTAGAGTTTCAAATCGTTTAGGATTAGCAGACTCGGATAATGTTTTAGAGGTTGAAAAGCAACTACAAAAAGAATTACCTAAAAAGGAATGGAGTCTTGCACATCACCTTCTAATATTTCATGGAAGAAGATGTTGTATTGCTAGAAACCCAAAATGTGGAGAATGTAGGCTGCAAAGTAGATGTAAATATTACAAGGAATTGAAAAAGAATGGAAAGTTTTAAAAAGAATACTATTATTAAGAAACACTTTTTGTAAAGAAGTGTTCTTGTTTTTATAAGTATAAATTAATAGATTAATTACAATTTGTTCTTACCAAAAGTAGTATAATTCAAGTAGGTAAGTTATTTAAGTTATATTAGGAATTTAAGGGGAAGATATTAAAAAGAGAAAGTAAAAATACATATAGGTATATTTTACTAAGGAGGATTTAAGATGATAAATAATGAAAAGTTATATTTCAATGGTGACATATTGACTCTTGAAGATGATTTATATGTTGAAGCTATTCTAGTTAAGGATAGTAAGATATATAAATTAGGAAAAAAAGATGATTTAATTAAGGAAGCAAGTAAAGAGGTAGAACTAATAGATTTACAGGGAAAAACTTTAATGCCATCATTTATAGACCCACATAGCCACTTTTCTGGATATGCAAGCTCTTTTTCGCAAGTAGACCTTAAAGAAACTACAAGTTTTGCAGAAGTTGCAGCAGCTATAAAAAAGTTTATTGAAAAAAATAATATACCTGCAGGTAAGTGGATTCAAGGTGATGGATATGACCAAAACTTTTTAGTAGAGAAAGAGCATCCAACTAGAAGATTATTAGATAAAGCAGCACCAGATAATCCAATTATAGTAAAGCATAAATCAGGTCATATGGGAGTTTTAAATACTATGGCTTTAAATGAATTAAGAATTACTAATGATACTCCAAATCCAGAGGGTGGAGTAATTGGCAAGAAGGATGGAGAACCTACAGGATATATAGAAGAAGCTGCTTTTATGGAATATATTCAAAAGCTTCCTATGATGTCTAATGAAGAGTTTTTCGGTAATTTAATGAAGGCTCAGAATTCATATGCAAGTAATGGAATAACAACTGTTCAAGAAGGGTTTGTAGTAGAACAGCTAGCTCCTATTTATCAATTTTTAATACAATCAAAGATGCTTAAAGTAGACTTAATAGGATTCTTAGACATATCTAATGCTAGTGCATTAAAAGAAAAGTTTGCTAGTTGCTTGAATAAATATGATAATCACATAAAGATGGGTGGATACAAAACTTTCTTAGATGGTTCACCACAAGGACGTACAGCTTGGATGAGAACTACATATTTAGGAGAAGAAAAAGACTATTATGCTTATGGAACAAAAAAAGATGAAGAATTAAAGCAATATTTAGAATTAGCATTAAAAGATAATATGCAGATTTTAGTTCACTGTAATGGTGATGCTGCATGCCAACAATACATAGATCAATTTGAACTAGCAAAGCAAGAAACTCAATCATCAAATGATATAAGACCTGTTATAGTTCATGCACAATTATTAGATAGAGATCAATTAGATAATGTAAAAAAACTTGGAATGATACCATCATTTTTTGTTGCTCACGTATATCATTGGGGAGATATTCATATTAAGAATTATGGTATGGAAAGAGCGAGCAGAATAAGCTTAGCTAAATCAGCTCAAGATAAGGGAATAATTTATACATTCCATCAGGACTCACCAGTTATAGAGCCGAATATGTTAGAAACTATATGGTGTGCAGTTAATAGAATAACTAAAAATGGAGTTTTATTAGGTAATGATGAGAGAATAAGTCCATTAGATGCTTTAAAAGCTGTAACTAAGAATGCAGCATATCAATATTTTGAAGAAGATATTAAAGGGACATTAAAGGAAGGAAAGCTAGCAGACTTAGTTATATTAGATAAGAATATCTTAAAAGTTGATCCAATGAAAATTAAGGATATACAAGTTGTAGAAACTATAAAAGAAGGAGAGACTATCTTTAAGAAAAGATAGTTTTAATAGCGAGAGTAAGCTATATAAGTAAAGTGTATAGCTTACTTTGTTCATGAAAGTTGTTATAGTTCAATTAATAATGAACTATATAAGTAATCTTTATTATATAAAAATTAAAATTATAAGAGTATGTTTATCATTTAATGAATATGGTATATAATAGTAACAGATAATGTTATAATTTTTTATTAAATTAACATAATATTTATTATATACAATAGTTAAATTAATCGTTAAATATAAGGGGGTTAAAAGAAATGTTAAATGAAAATTTATTAAAAGCTCTTAATGAGCAAGTAAATTTTGAATTCTATTCTTCTTACACATATCTTGCTATGGCTGGATACTGTGAATCTTTAGATTTAGGTGGATTTGCAAACTTCTTCAGAGTCCAAGCTAAGGAAGAATTAGATCATGCAATGAAATTATACGATTACGTTTATCAAAAAAATGGTTCAATTGAATTAGAGCATATAGATAAACCACAGCCAAAGTACGATGGAATAATTGATGTTTTTGAAAAGGGATATAAGCATGAGCAACTTGTAACTAAAAAGATTTATGAGTTAACAGATATTGCTTATGAAGAAAGAGAGCATGCTACAATTAGCTTACTTAAATGGTTTATAGATGAGCAGGTTGAAGAAGAAAATAACTTCAATGCTTTACTTAAAAAGGTTAGAAGAGTTGAAGGAAATCCAGCTGCATTATATCTAATGGATGATGAGCTTGCTAAGAGAGTTTATGTTCCTGCAACAGTATAATAATATTGAATTTTGATGAAGTAGCACAATGTTTACTTCTATTAAATAATATATAGTGTTATAATTATAAAGACTTGTAAATACAGGTCTTTATTTTATAAGTAAGTTTAAATTTGGAGGCAAAAATGATTAAAGTTGGTGTTATTATGGGTGGTATTTCTTCAGAAAGAGAAGTATCATTAAAAAGTGGAAATTCGATAGTTGAGAATATAGACAGAAGCAAATACGAAGTTGTGCCAATAGTTATAGATAATAAAGATGATATAATAAATAAAGTTAAAGGAATAGATTTTGCTTTATTAGCATTACACGGAAAGTTTGGTGAAGATGGAACTGTTCAATCAGTACTTCAAACTTTAGATATACCATATTCAGGATGTGGACCAATAAGCTCAGGTGTATGTATGGATAAGGACCTTACAAAGAGAATATTAGTAGCTAATGGAATAAGAACTGCTAGATGGATAAATGTTTCATCAATAGAAGAAATAGATTATGACAAGATAGAAGAAATGGGATATCCTGTTTTCGTTAAGCCTACAAATGGAGGATCAAGTGTTGCTACTTTCAAAATAACAAAGAAAGAAGATATAGAGAATGCTGTTTTAGAAGGTTTAAAATGGGATACAGAAGTTATGATAGAAGAATTCATAAAAGGTGATGAAATAACTTGTCCTGTATTCGACAAGAAGATGTGGCCAGTTATAGCAATAAGACCTAAGGAAGGAGCAGATTTCTTTGATTTTACTCAAAAGTATTCAGAGGATGGAGCTGAAGAAGTTATAGTAGAACTTGAAGAAAATCTTCATAAAGAAGTTGAAAAGATGGCTATAGGTACTTACAGAGCATTAAAGTGTGAAGTTTATGCAAGAGTAGATATGATAGTAACAAGTGAAGGAGTTCCTTATATATTAGAAGTTAATACATTACCAGGAATGACGGCTGCTTCGCTTTTTCCAAAGAGTGCCAATGCTGTTAATGTAAGCTATTCAGGGCTTATAGATATGATTATACAAACATCTTTAAAGGTTAAGAGAGCTATATAAAATAGTAAATTAGATATAAAAGTTAAAAATGCGCAGATGGGAGATTGACGCAAAAAATCAGCATGGCTAACTTTAGCTAAAAATATTTAAAGAAGTTGCTATGCTAGTTTTAATGTCAATTTACATTTGCTCTTTTTTTGTACTCATAATTAAGTATGGAGGTTAACTTATGAATAAAACTGTTTTAAAAGTTGAAGGCTTAAGTAAGTCTTTTAAAAAGAGAAGAATAGTTGATAATGTTTCTTTTGAAGCTAAAGCAGGAGAAATTCTAGGGTTTTTAGGAGCTAATGGAGCAGGAAAAACCACTACAATAAGAATGATAACAGGACTTATAAGTGCAGATAGTGGAACGGTTATAATAGATGGACATAATATAAAAAGTAACTTTGAAAAGGCTATGGATAATGTAGGAGCGATAGTTGAAATTCCATTTTTATATGAATATATGACTGGAATGGAAAATATAAAGCTTTTTGCTAAGCTTTATAAAGCATCAGAAGAAGGGGTAAATGAGGCTATAAAGGTTTCTGGACTTAAGGATAGATTAAATGATAAGGTTAAAGAGTATTCTTTAGGTATGAAACAAAGAATTGGCCTAGCTGTAGCTCTTATGAAGCAACCTAAATTATTAATTTTAGATGAGCCTACTAACGGTTTAGATCCAATGGGAATAAAAGATTTAAGAGAATTCTTAAAGGATTTATCACATAATAAAAATATTTCGGTAGTGGTTTCAAGTCATATATTAATGGAAATGGAACAACTATGTGATAGAGTTGTTATTATCTCAGATGGGAAAGTTATATGTACTAAAACCATGGATGAAATTAATAAAGAGTCTTCTTTAGAAGAAGTATTTATAAATTCTATAAAGGAGGCTGAAAAATAATGAACGATGTTTTATATTTAAGTAAACTAGAGTTTAGTAAGATGTTTAAAAGTAAAATAGCTAAAGTTGGAATAATATTATCTTTTATAATTATGATTGGATTAACTATATCTGAATATAGTGATATGAAAAGAGTAAGGGAATACGAAAGTACTAATGGAACTTCAACGACTTTTGATTGGAGAGAGAGGGAAGAATATCTTATATCGCAGAAGGATGTTATGTTGAGTGATCCATATTATGATGAGATTCAAAAAGATGAGATAAATAAGAGAATTGAAATTGCAGAATATAGATTAGAGCATAATATTACAAAGGATTATGAAAAAAATATATGGTGGTTCTTTGCTGATAATTCTTTTAATTGGGTATTTAGATTTATAATTTTAACAGTAGTATTAGTTGGAGTATTTAATGTAGCTAGTGAATATAACAATAAAACTATAAATATGTGGCTTGTATCACCATATAAACGTTGGAAGGTGCTTACATCAAAGTATTTAGCAATTTTAATTTATGGATTAGAAATATTAGGAATAGTTCTTGTAATGGGATTATTGTCTGGAATAATAATTCATGGATTTGATAGGATATCTAGTCAAACTATACTTTATGGAGTGAATGGACCGTATGTTATTAGTACAGCTCTATATTCAGTTATTATAGTATTATTAAAACTTGTTGAGTTAATATTCTCAATAGCTTTAGCATTTATGATAGCTGTACTTTTAAAGTCAGTATCATTTGCTACAATAACATCTATAATAACTATATTCTTAGTATCACCAGTAGTTTTATATGCTGGGAAGATGAGTAGATTAATAAACTATTTACCATTTAATCATTTAGATTTTAGAAAGTTTTTAGATTATGGAACAGTATTACCACAAATAAATAATGATTTTCAAAGTATTGTAATTCAAGGATTTACACCAGTAATTGCCGCTTTAATAGTAGGTGCTTATATTGCTTTATTTATGGCAATTACTTATGGAGTGTTCTGCAAGAGAGATGTTATTTAGATGAAGTTCAGTTTTATAGGGAAATATTTATCAAGTGAGATAAAGTGATAATACAACATTAAATTGTTTGAATCAACGATTTAATGTTGTATTTTTTTATTGAGAAGAAAGTGAATAAATGGTAATATTTTTTAAAGCATATAGTATTTACCGGGAGATAGGATGGGTATGATAGAGATTAAAAATATCAGAAATAATAATGAAAAGTCAAGAATTACAAATTATATATTAAGAGAGTTACCAGAATGGTTTGGAATTGAAGAGTCAATAGTAGAGTATGTTGAAGAAGTTAAAAAGTATGATTTTTATGGAGCATATAATAATGGAAAAGCAGTAGGATTTATAAGTATAAAATATAATAATAAGTATACAGCAGAAGTGTATCTTATAGGAATACTAAAGGAATATCAAAATCAAAAGATTGGTAGAAAGTTAATTGAAATTACTGAAAAATTATTAATTGAAGATGAAATTAAATTTTTTATGGTAAAAACTTTAGGGGAATCTCATCCAGATGAAAATTATAAAATAACTAGAGAGTTTTATAAAAAACTAGGTTTTTATCCATTAGAAGAAATCAAAGAGATATGGGGAGAGAGTAATCCGTGCTTAATTATGGTTAAGACTTTATAAAGTGTGATATATGGGGAGGGTAGTATGTACAATATTAAGTTTAAGGGAAAATACAAAGATGAAGAAACACTCGTATGATGATTTTAGGTGGCATTGGAGATTATCTTAATATATATAATACTATTAAGTAGGTACCTAAAGGTGCAAAGGCTATGTGTTATGGATTTAATTTATATTGGTTTGATTAAATAGAGATAGGAGATAAATAATGGAGTATATGGGAGATAAAAATTATTGGGATAGTAAATTTGAAATTAGAGGAGATAGCCTATTAAGTCCTGAAAAAGCTTTGGTTAATAATATAGGATATTTAAAGACAGGAACTGTGCTTGATGTCGCATGTGGAGATGGAAGAAATACTTTGTATTTACTTCAAAAGGGATTTGATGTAACTGGCATAGATTTTAGTAATAGAGCCCTTGAACGATTAAATGCTTTTGCTACGAGGGCTGGGTACGAAGTTGAAACAAAGCAGGTTGATTTAAGTGGTAGTAATTCTTTAAATGAGTTGAAGAATTTTGATAATATAGTAATTAACCATTATAGAGCAAGTAAAGAAGTATTAAAAGACATATCAAAGCACATAAATGATGAAGGAATTTTGTTTGTATGTGGTTTCGGGTATAAGCATAAAGTAGATTTTAAAATTAGACAGGAAGATTTAATTTTGGAAAGTGATTTTGAAGAAATAAAAAATATGTTTAATTTAATTAAGTATGAAGAAAATGAAGATGAAAGAGGATTTTTTGTAACTTATATTTTAAAAAAGTATTAATTTACTAATTAAGCAATAGAGAATTAAAAGATAAATATCATATATTTGAAAAATCGATGTAATAAATACATCGATTTTTTTGCTAAAAGATAAATAAAAAGGTATTATTTGAGGCATTTAAGTTAATGATAGCTTTAATAATGAAGTATTGTCAGAAATTGCTTATGAAAAGAATTACACAAAATTGTTGACAAAGATGTACGTACAAGTTATTATAAAGACATAAAACATGTACGTACAAGTTTATGTAAAGGTATAAATGTGTATGTATAGAATAAAACAGGAGGCACTAACATGGGAAAATATATTGATGATTCAAGAGCTTTACTTGAATATGTAGGTGGAAAAGATAATATTGGTGCAGTTACACACTGTGTAACTCGTATGAGATTTGTCCTAAAGGATACATCATTAGCAAATAAGGATAAAATTGAAAGCTTAAAATCTGTAAAAGGAACATTTGTACAAGCTGGACAATTTCAAGTTATAATAGGGAACACTGTTGGAGAGTTTTATAATGATTTTATAAAGGTATCTGGAGTTGAAGGTACTAATAAAGATGACGTGAAAGATGCAGCAAAATCTAATATGACTTTTATTCAAAGACTTATGGCAAATTTAGCTGAAATCTTCTCACCACTTATTCCAGCAATTATAGTTGGTGGTTTAATATTAGGATTTAGAAATTTAATTGGAGATGTTAAGTTTTTTGAAGATGGTACAAAAACTTTAATAGAAATATCTCAATTTTGGGCAGGAACACATAGTTTCTTATGGTTAATAGGAGAGGCTATATTCCACTTCTTACCTGTAGGTATTACATGGGCAATAACTAAGAAGATGGGAACAACCCAAATATTAGGTATAGTTTTAGGGATTACTTTAGTATCACCTCAGCTTTTAAATGCTTATGCAGTATCAGGGGGAGGAGATATTCCTTTCTGGGATTTTGGATTTGCACAAGTTAACATGATAGGTTACCAAGCACAAGTTATGCCAGCTATACTTGCAGGTTTCACACTAGTATATCTAGAAAGATTCTTTAGAAAGATTACACCTGCATCAATCTCAATGATAATAGTTCCATTCTTTGCTTTAGTACCAACTGTACTTATTGCACATGTTGTGTTAGGACCAATAGGTTGGACAATAGGGTCATGGATTTCAACTGTTGTATATGCAGGATTAACATCATCATTTAGATGGTTATTTGCAGGAATATTTGGTTTTGCTTATGCACCATTAGTAATTACAGGATTACATCATATGACAAATGCAATAGACCTTCAGTTAATGGCTCAAGTTGGTGGAACATCATTATGGCCAATGATAGCTTTATCAAATATAGCTCAAGGGTCAGCGGTTTTAGCGATGATATACTTACAAAGAAAGAATGAAGAAGAAAAGCAAGTTTCAATACCAGCATGTATTTCAGCATACTTAGGTGTAACTGAACCAGCATTATTCGGTGTAAACTTAAAATACGGATTCCCATTCATATGTGGAATGATAGGATCAGGTATAGCAGCTATAATATCAGTAGGTTCTGGAGTTATGGCAAATGCAATAGGAATTGGTGGTCTTCCAGGAATACTTTCAATTCAACCAAATAGCATACCAATGTTTGCAGTAGCTATGGTTGTTGCGATAGTAGTACCTTTTATACTAACAGTAGTAGTAGGTAGAAAAAAATTAAATGTAGCATAACTTGAAATAGTAAATTTAGTAGCAAAGGTTGGATAATATATATTCTTAAAGAATGAATCATATATTATCCATTCTTTGGTTGATAAAAGGAGATAGATATAATGAAAGATTTTAGAGAAAGTGTTGTTTATCAAATATACCCTAAATCATTTAATGATTCTAATGGAGATGGAATTGGAGATATAAACGGAGTAACTGAGAAGTTAGATTATTTAAAGACATTAGGTGTAGATTACATATGGTTAACACCAGTGTATGTATCTCCACAAAAAGATAATGGTTATGATATTGAGGACTATTATAAAATAGACCCAAGAATGGGAACTATGGAGGATTTTGAAAGATTAGTTGAAGAAGCTAAAAAGAGAGATATAGATATAATGCTTGATATGGTATTTAACCATACTTCTACAGAACATTGGTGGTTTAAAGAAGCATTAAAAGGAAATGAAAAGTATAAGAATTTTTATATTTTCAAAAAAGGTAAAGATAATGAACCACCTACAAATTGGATTTCGAAATTTGGCGGAAATGCTTGGGAGTACGTTGAAAATATGGACGAGTATTATCTTCATTTATTTGATGTAACTCAAGGGGATTTAAATTGGGAAAATGAAGAAGTAAGAAACGAGATATATAAAGTAGTTAACTTCTGGATTGAAAAAGGAGTTAAAGGCTTTAGATTAGATGTAATAAACCTTATTTCTAAACCGGATGAATTAGAAAATGACTATATTGGAGATGGAAGAAGATTTTATACTGATGGGCCAAGAATACATGAGCATCTAAAAGAATTAAATGAAAATACCTTTGGTAAACATGAGGATATAATTACTGTTGGAGAGATGTCATCAACTTCAGTTGAAAACTGTATTAAATATTCTAATCCAGATGAAAAAGAGCTTTCTATGGTATTTAATTTTCATCATTTAAAGGTGGATTATGAAAATGGTGATAAGTGGACCTTAATGGATTTTGACTTTAAGATGTTAAAAGATATCTTTAAGAAATGGCAAGAGGAAATGCAAGAAGGTAATGGATGGAGTGCGTTATTCTGGTGTAATCATGATCAGCCTAGAGCGATATCTAGATTTGGTAATGATAAAGAGTACTTTAATGAAAGTGGTAAAATGTTAGCAACTGCTATACATATGATGAGAGGAACTCCTTATATTTATCAAGGTGAAGAGTTTGGAATGACTAATCCATATTTTGAGTCTATTGAAGATTATAGGGATGTTGAATCAATAAATTACTATAATATATTAAAAGATAACGGTGAACCAGTTGATAAAATATTAGATATACTAAAATCTAAATCAAGAGATAACTCTAGAACTCCTATTCAGTGGAATGATAAAGAAAATGCAGGATTTACAACTGGAGCTCCATGGATACCTATAGGAAAATCATATGAAAAAATAAATGCAGAAAAAGCAGTTAATGATAGCAATTCTATATTTAATCATTATAAAAAGTTAATACAATTAAGAAAAGAATATGATGTAATTTCTAAAGGTAATATAGAGATGATATTAGAAGATCATACTGAAGTTTTAGCTTATTTAAGAAATTATGAAAATAAGAGTTTAGTAGTATTAAATAATTTCTATGGAAAGCAGGCTAAAGTGAATATTCCTGAAAGTATATTAAATGGTATTAAAGCTTCTAATATATTACTATCAAACTACTCAGATTCAGCTAAGTTAGGAGAAGAAATTATCTTAAGACCATACGAATCGATTGCTTATTATATTGAGAAATAGCATTTAGTTATGTTAAAATATTTCTGGTGATAAAATGGATAAGAAATATTTGAACATATACAATATATTGGTAAATAAAATAGAGAATAATGAGTATCAGGCAAATGATAAACTTCCTTCAGAAAAAGAAATAATGAATGATTACAATGTGTCTAGGGATACTGTAAGAAAGGCTCTGAATATGTTAGAACAGAATGGATATATTCAGAAAACTAAGGGAAAAGGATCTTTTGTACTTGATATAGGTAAATTTAATTTTCCTGTATCAGGGGTAGTTAGTTTTAAGGAGATTTCAGGGAAACTAGGAATGAAGGTAGAAACTATAGTTGAAAGTTTAGAATGTATAGTTCCTAAAAAAAATATTGCAAGAGGGTTGGAGCTATCTGGAGATGATAAGGTCTGGAGAGTAGTAAGAGCGAGATCTGTAGATGATGAAAAAATCATTTTAGATAAAGATTATATCGTGCAGAAGTTTGTTGAAAATCTTACTTATGATATCTGTAAGGAATCTCTATATGACTATATAGAGGGGGAGCTAGGACTGAAAATTGCATATGCAAAAAAAGAGATAACAGTCCAGAATGCAACAGAAGAGGATAAAAAGTACCTAGATATGAAAGGTTTTGAAATGATAGTAGTAGTAAAAAGCTATACATATTTAGATGATACTAGTTTATTTCAATATACTGAATCTAGACATAGGCCAGATAAATTTGTTTTTGTAGATTTTGCTAGAAGATGATATAAGGATAGTTAATAATTTATTTATTAAAGTAATAAATAGTACTTGTAATAGATTATTTAGGTTATATATTACTGAATTAATGTTAGAATATTAAAAAGATAAAAAGTAAGTTAGTGTAAACTAGCTTATTTTTTATTTTTAGTAAAGATATTAATAAGAATCAACACTAAGTGTAATACAGTTATTTTTAATGATTAAATTTATAGTAACCATTTATAAAGTTTAATAATATCCTATATATTAAGGAAAACTTTATTTTGGAGGAACTATGCAAAATAAAAATGACAAAAGTCTATTTGGAGTAGATATAAACGAGTATACGCAAAATGTTGATTTTACAGTATTAGCTACAAAAATAGATTTTTTATACCTAAGAGCCTCAGGTTCAGCATCAGGAAGATTTAGAAGAGATAATAAGTTCTTAGAATTTGCACAAAAATCGAGAGAGTATGGGATACCAGTTGGGGCATATCACTTTGGCGTTCCTGCTGATGATTTAACTACTGCAGATGCTCAATGTGATGATTTTATCGAAGTTTTACAAGACGGATTTGGGAAAAAAGATTATGGAGATTTATTTCCAGTCATAGATGTAGAAGTACCTACAGATAAATCACTTGCAGTAGAAACTGTAGTAAATTGGATTGATAGATTTAGAAAGAGATTTGAAAAGAAAACTAGAAGAAGGATAATGTTATATACAGGAACTTTCTATGTTGAACTTTATAATAATTTCTTTATTCCGGGTAGAGGCTATCCTTTAAAGAATATGATTCTTTGGATTGCAATGTATACAGCCATTCCAGGAAATCCAGCATATCCACCAGATGTAGGCGGATGGACAAGATGGAGAGTATGGCAATATAGTGAAAGTGCAAATGTACAAGGTATTGGCAATCCTGTAGATGCTAACTGGGGACCAAATAGTATTGACTATCTAATTCAACCTAGAAGCGTAACAGGGCTTAGAGCTACTAAGAGAGGAAATACTATAAATATTAGATGGAACGCAAATACTGATGCAGATTTACTAGGATATAATTTGTTTGCAAATAATTATTGGATAGGAACAGTAGATGCTAATGATACAGAGTTTACTATTCCAGTATCTTCATTGCCATTTACTCAAAGTGGACCAATAAAAATAAGTATTGAAGCATTTGATTTAGATGGTGAAACATCAAGAGTAAGAACCACAGTAACAGTTTAAAATAAAGCACGAAACACCTTTTAAATTAAGAGTTAAGAGTTAAAAGTGAAAAATTAAGAATAAAATTGATACTCAGTTTCTAAATTTATAGGTATTTAAAGTCATCTAAGGTGACTTTATTACTAAACTCTTAACTCTATACTCTTAATGTTCAACTAAGAAAATATTATTTGTAATATTTTTCGGTATGGGAAATAATTGTAAGGGTTTTGTAATTGTAATAAGAGGGAGAATAGTCTATAATTATAATAGATATTGTAAAAATATCTGTTTTTATATTGTACTAATAGCATAATTTTATATTTTATGTAAAAAGTGGGGAGGAATGAAGCTTTTGAGCAATAATAATTCTAATGGAACTAAAGACTTTTTTACTAAACATAAGAAAGTTATTGCAATTTCAGGAATAGCAGTTTTAGCAGTAGCTGCAACTGTTGGAGGAGTAATGGCTAACATCAATAATAAAGTAAAGTCTTGGGAAGATAAAGTTTATCCTGGGGTACATGCTTATGGAGTAGATTTAAGTGGTAAGACTAAGGATGAGGCAGTTGCAATTTTAAATGATCAATTAGCTACATTAGTTAATGATAAAAGTATAACAGTAACTGTTGGTGACAAAAGTTTTAATATCAAGTACGCAGATATAGGTTCAACTATAAATGCGGATAAAACTGCAGAAGAAGCTTTAGCTTATGGAAAAGAAGAAGGGATGTTTAAAAAGAACTCTTACATAAAAGATGGAGTTGATACTGAAGTTAATACTGAACTAACTTATGATGAAGCTAAGCTTAAAGAATTCGAAGATAAGATAAATACAGAGGTAGAAATTCCTGCCGTAGATGCTTCGATAACTATAAGTTATGGAGAGAAGTATATAACTCCAGAAGTTATAGGTAAGAAAATAAATGCAGAAGAATTACATACAAAATTAGTTGACTGTATAGATCCTGATCCAAATAAAGTAGAAACTGTTTCTTTAGAGTTACAAGATTATAGTCCTAGAATAACTGCAGAAGAATTAAATAAAATTGATGGAATAATAGGAAGTTTTAGTGGCTCTTACACTAATGATGGAACTGGAAGAGTTACTAATATGCAATTAGCTACAGGTTATATAAACGGAACTCTTTTAATGCCAGGAGATGAATTTAGTTATAATAAGACTATATTAGATACAACTCCGGAAAATGGATATAAGGAAGCTAATACATATGTAGGAAGTGAAGTAGTTCCTAATTATGGAGGAGGAGTATGTCAAATATCTACTTTCCTTTATAGAGCAGTAATAACATCTAACATAAGATCTACAATAAGATATAACCATTCAATGATGGTTGGTTATTCAGAGCCAAGCCTAGATGCTACAGTTTTCGAAGGAGATATAGATTACAGATTTATAAATACATATAATTCTCCAATATATATAGAAGGCTATATGGGTGGAAGCACAATTACATTCAATGTATATGGAAATACTTCTGAAAAAGGCAATAAGACTTATGAGCTTGTCAATAATGTAATAGAAAAGTATGACTATACTACAGAATATGTAGATGATCCTACTTTAGAAGAGGGTAAGACTAGAACAAAGCTTAATGGAGCTCCAGGATATAAATCAGAAGGATATTTAATTACTTATGAAAATGGTGTGGAAGTTAATAGAGAATTAATATCTACAGATGTATATCAACCTATGAATGCAATAGTTTTAAGAGGAACTAAAAAGGTTGAAGCACCAAAACCAGAGGAAAAACCAGAAGAGAAGCCAACTGAAAATACAGAAGGACAAACACCAGCACAATAATAGAAAAAAGGAGCTTTTTAGCTCCTTTTTTTAAATTTTTGCTATATTCTTAGTAAAAATTTAGAATATTTTATGTAATTCTTAAGAGTTAGATGGTATTATATATTATAGCTAGTATTTGAACAAAGGAGTTAAGTATGAAATACAAAATGGTTTGCATTGATATGGATGGAACTTTACTTGGAAAGAGAAAAAAGATTTCGGAATTTAGTAAAGACATTATAAAAAAGGCGCATGATATGGGTGTAGAAATTGTTGTTACAACAGGAAGGCTATATAATAATGCAGCATATTTTTCACAGCTTTTAGGTGTGGACTCTCCAGTGATTGCAGCCAATGGGGCAATTGTTATAGATCAAAAGACTAATGATATTATATATGAAAGCGCAATACCAGAAGTAGAGTGTATGAAGGTGTTAAAAATATTAAATAAATATAAAGTACCGTTTCATTTTCATACTACCGACACTATATATTGTAATAACTGGTTCAGTAAACTGGGCACTCAAGTTTATATGACAAAACAAGTTTATTATGAACATTTAAATATAAATTACTATACTGTAAAGACTGAAAAAGAATGGGCTGAAATTTTTAAAAAAGAAAATGGACGAATGGCTAAATGTATAGCATTTTCACCAAGTAGTAAAGATATTTTAAAAGTAAGAAAAGAATTAGATAGCTTAGAAAATATAGTTTATTTTGGTTCAGGTAACCATAGTACAGAGATAAATTTTAAGGGTGTATCTAAAGGAAATTCAGTAAAAGTTTTAAGTGAAAAATATGGAATAAAAAGAGAAGAAATTATTTGCATTGGTGATAATGAAAATGATATATCCATGATTAAGTATGCTGGTCTTGGTATTGCTATGGCAAATGCTATTGATGAAGTAAAGTCAGCAGCTCAATATATTACAGATTCAAATAAAAATGATGGAGTAGCTAAAGCTATTAAAAAGTTTATATTAGATAAAGAATAGAAAATCACATTCCTAAGAATTATATTTTTAAATATACAGAAAATAATTCTAAGGAGTGTGATTTTATGTTTATTCCCAAAAGAATTATATTTGAAAAAGGCTCATTAGATTATGAAATAGGACAGAATGTATACAATTATTTTAAAGATAATACTAAAGTAGAGAAAATTATACTCACATCTAATAAAGTTAAACAAAACATTCCTTATAATGATTATTTGCCTGAATTCTACAAAGAAGGAAAGAGAACATTAGTAGTAGGAGTAAAGAAAGGGCTGAAATTTCAATCTTGTAAACCGTCAGCTCATTATCAGTTACCTTTATATTCAGGATGCATGGGACAATGCCAATATTGTTATTTAAATACCAATTTAGGAGATAAACCATATGCTAAAATAAATTCAAATATTGATGATATATTAAAGCAAGCTCAAAAATATATTGATGAGAGGTTGCCTAGTATTACCATATTTGAAGGATCAGCTACATCTGACCCACTACCAATGGAACCTTATGCTGGATCGTTAAAAAAGACTATAGAATTTTTTGCTAACAATACTAATGGCCGATTTAGATTTGTAAGTAAATTTAATGACGTGGATACTTTGTTAGATATAAAACATAACGGCAAAACAGAGGTGAGGTTTACTTTAAATACAGATAAAGTTATTAATGAGTATGAAAATGCTACTGCATCTATCACTTTACGATTAGAAGCGTGTGAAAAAATAGCTAATGCCTGTTATCCTTTAGGGTTTATAATTGCACCGGTATTTTTATATAATAACTATAAAGAAGATTATAAAAAACTTTTATTAGACTTAAGAGAGAAATTACCGAAGAGTATGAAAAATCCACCATCATTTGAGGTAATATCTCATAGATATACAACAAGAGCAAAAAATGTAATAATGGAAGTTTTTCCAGAAAATACATTACCGATGAATGATGATGAGCGTAAATATAAATATGGACAATTTGGTTATGGAAAATATGTATATAAGACGGAAGAACTTGATGATATGAAGGAGTTTTTCAAAAAAGAGATAAGTGAAATTTTTCCGGAAAGTGAAATAAAATATATTATTTAACAATCTGTAAAAAACTTTGACTATTAAAATTGGATATAGTATTATTATTTTTATAAGAGATTATAGAGTAAGGTGTTTATCATCTTGCTTTTTGTTTTGGAGGGAAATTCCTTGAATTTGAATATTGTATTATATCAACCAGAAATTCCACAAAATACTGGAAATATAGCAAGAACATGTGTGTTAACTAATTCAACATTACACTTAATAAAGCCGTTAGGATTTAGTATTGATGATAAGGCAGTAAAAAGATCAGGATTAGATTACTGGAGTGAGTTAAAGTTAGAAGTTCATGAGTCATATGAAGATTTTATAAATAAGTATGGAGATAGAAGAATATTTTTAGCATCTACTCATGGTGGTAATTACTATAATGAGGAAAGTTATAAGCCGGGTGACTTCATAATGTTTGGAAGAGAGTCAAAAGGTGTACCACAAGAAGTACATGAAGCTCATACAAATATAAGAGTGCCGATGATTAAGACAAGTACTAGAAGTCTAAACCTTTCTAATACAGTTGCAATTATAGCATATGAAGCATTAAGACAAATGGACTTTCCGGATATGAAATAATGGATGGGGAGGAATTGTTATGCAAAAGATTAAGATAATAACTGATAGTACTCTTGATATACCAGTAGATTTAATAAAGAAGAATGACATAGAAGTTATGCCTTTATTAATTAATTTTGGTGAAGATAGTTATTTAGATGGAGTTGATATTACTCCAACTGAAATGATTGAAAGAATAAACAGAGAAAATGTTTTACCAACTACAGCACAAATTACTCCAACTAGATTTGAAGAAACTTTTAAAAAGTATTTAGATCAAGGATATAAAATAGTAACTTTAGTGCTTTCTTCAGAAATGAGCGGAACATATCAATCAGCTTGTATAGCTAAAGATATGCTTGAAACAGAAGATATAGTTGTAATTGATTCTAAAAATGTTACATCAGGATTAGGATTATTAGTTTTAAAAGCTTGTAGATTAAGAGATAATGGAGCTTCAATTAAAGAAATTGAAGAAGAAATTCTAAAGACTAGAGATAAGGTTAAATGTACACTTAATTTTGAATCATTAGATAATCTTGTAAGAGGTGGAAGACTACCAAAAGTTGCTGGAGCTATAGGAACAGCTTTAGGTTTAAGACTTATACTAGAAATAAAAGATGGTAAGATGGCTGTTAAGGATAAAGTAAGAGGAAGTAAAAAAGCTTTTAAGAAATTAATATCTGATTTTGAAAGTGCAGATGTTGATTTTAAAGAACCAGTTATATTAACAGACTTATTAAATGAAGATGTATATTTTGAATTAAAGAAATACTTAGAAGAAAAAGATATAGAATACGTAGATGCAAAGGTTGGATGTACAGTTGGTATACACTCTGGAATTAAACCTTGTGGATTATTCTTTATTGTGAAATAATAAAAGGCTTGTGCTTATGCACGAGCTTTTTTTATAATTTTTTCAGTAAACTTTTACAAAGAATATATTGGAATATATTAAAAATAAAGGTATACTAAAAGTGTGGTATTTATAAAAGAAAACAAAAGAGGGATGTTATATGAAGTTAGATTTTAATCTGAATTTATCTCAGCAGCAAAAACTTGTAATGACACAAAATATGCAATTATCAATAAATATTTTACAGATGTCAGCTTGTGAGTTAAGAGAATTTATCAATAAAGAATTAGAAGAAAATCCTATTATTGATAGTGATTTTAATTTAAAAAAGGATACTGAAATTGAGCAATATAAAAAGATGATAGAATCTATGGAGTATGATAATAGTATTTACAATTCATATTCTAAAGGAGAGTATGATGAAGAGGGAGTATCGCCTTTAAATTTTGTGTCTGAGAAAAAGACTTTGAAAAGTTATTTGTATGAGCAATTACATACTAATAAAGAAGTAAAGAACTTAAGAATTATTATAGATTACATGATTGAATCTTTAGATAGTAGAGGGTACCTTGACGAAACTGTAGAGAACATATGTAATAAATTTAATATTTCGGAAGAAAAATGTGTACAAGCGCTAGAGATATTACAAGATTTAGAACCAGCAGGTATTGGGGGAAGAAATCTAAAGGAAAGTCTTTTAATCCAATTAAAAAGAAAAAAGAAATTAGATTTAAATCTGGAGAATATAATAAATAATTATTTAGATTTAGTGGCTGATAATAAATTTAAAGATATAGCAAAATATTTAAATATATCTCAAATAGAAGCTCAAAATTATGGAGATATAATAAGAGAATTGGAACCCAAGCCATCTAGAGGGTATTATACAGGTGATGACGTGAAATTTATAACTCCTGATGCTTATATAAAAAAGATAGATAAAGAGTATATAGTTATTATGAATAATGATATAGTACCCCAATTATCTATTAATGGAGTATATAAAAATTTACTTCTTCATGGAAGTGATAAAGAAGTTGAAAGTTATATTAAAGAGAAAATTGGAAGTGCTATGTTTTTAATAAAAAGTATTAATAATAGAGAAAATACTTTAAGAATAATCTTAGAAGATATAATAAAAAGGCAAAAAGAATATTTAGACAAAGGAAAAAAATATTTAAAGCCAATGATGCTCAAAGACATAGCAGAGGATATAAACATGCATGAATCTACTGTAAGTAGAGCTATTAAGGATAAATATATTTTAACTAGTTACGGAACTGTTAAGATAAAGGACTTATTCACAGTTGGATATAGTACAAGAAGTTCTTCAGATGGAAAAGATGTATCTGCGAAGAATATTAAAGATATAATAAAAGAGATTATTGATAGTGAAGATAAGAAAAGACCTCTTTCGGATGAAATGATATGTACAGAACTTTCTAAAAAAAATCTGAATATATCAAGAAGGACAGTGGCAAAATATAGAGAGGAAATGGGAATAAAATCTTCTAGCAAGAGAAAAAGGATATAGCAGACGTAGGGAAGACAGGATTTTGGAGAAGAATATTCCTATTTCTATTTTTCTCAATTATAAAAATATTATAAAAAATTTACAGAAAGCCTTTTAAATTTAGTAAAGATGCTTTATAATGAAATAGGTGGGACATGAAAAGATAGTAGTGGGACATAAATGGTCCAAAAGGAGGGTTAATAGTGCAGGAAATATTAAGCTTACAAAAAAAGATAGTTCCTGAGCTAGTTGAAGTTCTTGAAAAAAGATATAATATTTTAAGAACTATCTATTATAACCAACCAATTGGAAGAAGAGTTTTAGCAAGTGAACTTAATTTAGGTGAGAGAATAGTAAGAACTGAAATAAGTTTTTTAAAATCTCAAGGCTTAATAGAAGTGAATACTCCAGGTATGAGTGTTACTGAAGATGGGAAAGTAATAGTCAAAAGACTAAAAGAGTTTATACATGAACTTAAAGGTCTTGCTGATGTTGAAGAGTGTTTAAGATCTTGTTTAGGATTAAAAGATGTTATAATAGTCCCGGGAGATGTAGATAGTAATCCTACTGTTTTAAAAGATTTAGGAAAAGCAGCGGCAACTTATGTTAAGAAAATTTTAAAAGATAATAACATAATTGCTATAACTGGTGGATCTACGATTAAAGAGGTTGTAGAAGCATTTCCTAAAATCAATAATGTTTCCAATGTATTAGTAGTACCAGCTCGTGGTGGTATGGGGCGAAAAGTAGAGAGCCAAGCTAATACGCTAGCAGCTTCTTTAGCTAAAAAAATTAATGCATCATATAAACTTCTACATATTCCAGAGAATGTTAGTGCAGAAGTTCTTGATGGTTTACTTAAAGAAAGTCAAGTTAAGGATGTAATTGAGTCAATTCAAAAGGCAGATATACTTATCTATGGAATTGGTAATGCAATCCATATGGCTAAAAAAAGAGAAGCATCCGATGAGTTTATAAAAAAACTTGAGGACATGGGAGCTATAGGAGAGGCTTATGGATGTTATTTTAATAAAGATTGTCAGATGATATCTGAAAATAACTCTATAGGAATAAATTTAAACAATGCTAAAAAAATTAGAACACATATTGCAGTTGCTGCTGGGAAGAATAAGATTGATGCGATAATTGCAACAGAAATGTATAATCGTAATGCTGTATTGGTTACAGACGAAAATACAGGAAAAGAAATATGTGAGATAATAAAAAGCAACAATTTAAACAAGCTTTAAAATTTAATTTTAAATATAAATATCTAATTTTAGGAGGTAACTTTAATGGCAAATGTTAGAGTAGCAATTAATGGTTTTGGACGTATTGGACGTCTTGCATTTAGACAAATGTTCGGTGCAGAAGGGTATGAAGTTGTAGCAATCAACGACTTAACAAGCCCAAAAATGTTAGCACACTTATTAAAATATGATTCAGCTCAAGGTAGATACGAATTAGGTGATACAGTTGTTGCTGGTGAAGATTCTATCACTGTTGATGGAAAAGAAATCAGAATCTACGCTGAAGCTGATGCTAATAAACTTCCTTGGGGAGAAATCGGAGTAGACGTAGTATTAGAATGTACTGGATTCTACGTATCAAAAGCTAAGTCTCAAGCTCACATCAATGCAGGTGCTAAGAAAGTTGTTATATCAGCTCCAGCTGGAAACGACCTTCCAACAGTTGTATTCAACGTAAACCAAGATATATTAACAGCTGAAGATACTATAATCTCTGCTGCATCTTGTACAACAAACTGTTTAGCTCCAATGGCTAAAGCTTTAAATGACTATGCACCAATTCAATCTGGTATAATGTCAACTATCCACGCTTACACTGGAGATCAAATGATCTTAGACGGACCTCAAAGAAAAGGTGATTTAAGAAGAGCTAGAGCTGGTGCTGTTAACATAGTTCCAAACTCTACAGGAGCTGCTAAAGCTATCGGATTAGTTATTCCAGAATTAAACGGAAAATTAATCGGTTCTGCACAAAGAGTTCCAGTTCCAACAGGATCATCTACAATTTTAGTTGCTGTAGTTAAGGGTGAAAATGTAACTGTTGAAGGAATCAACGCTGCTATGAAAGCTGCTTCAAACGAATCATTCGGTTACACTGAAGAAGAATTAGTTTCTTCAGATATCATCGGAATCAAGTACGGTTCATTATTCGATGCAACTCAAACTATGGTTTCTGAATTAGGAAATGGTTTATACCAAGTTCAAGTTGTTTCTTGGTACGACAACGAAAACTCATACACTAGCCAAATGGTTAGAACTATTAAATACTTCTCTGAATTAGCTTAATATTTAATAGTTAATTAAATACGGATTAGATGCCTATAAAGGCACTTTTATAAGATCCTAAAAAACGGGTCCGGTCTCTAAGGTATACCTATAGGACCGGGCTCATTTTAAAATTAGGAATAAAATTATTTATAAAATTATGAGGTGAAGAGAATGAACTTTAATAAGAAGACTATCGAAGACGTTCAAGTAAACGGTAAAAGAGTTTTAGTTAGATGTGACTTTAACGTTCCACTAAAAGATGGAGTTATAACTGATGAAAATAGATTAGTTGGAGCTCTTCCAACAATCAAATATTTAGTAGAAAATGGAGCAAAAGTTATACTTTGCTCACACTTAGGAAAAGATGCTTCTAAGACTTTAGCACCAGTAGCTGTAAGATTAAGCGAAATGTTAGGTAAAGAAGTAGTATTCGCTAGAGACGAAGAAGTTGTTGGCGAAAACGCTAGAAAAGCTGTTGCTGATATGAAAGACGGAGACGTTGTATTATTAGAAAACACTAGATGCAGAAAAGAAGAAACTAAAAACGGAGAAGAATTATCTAAAGAATTAGCTTCTTTATGTGATATCTACGTTAATGATGCTTTCGGAACTGCTCACAGAGCTCACTCTTCAACAGAAGGTGTTACAAAATTTGTTGACACTGCTGTTTGTGGATACTTAATTCAAAAAGAATTAAAGTTCTTAGGAGAAGCTGTAAATGCTCCAGTTAGACCTTTCGTTGCTATATTAGGTGGATCAAAGGTTTCTGATAAGATAGCTGTTATCAACAACTTATTAGAAAAAGTTGATACAATAATCATCGGTGGAGGAATGGCTTACACATTCTTAAAAGCTCAAGGATACGAAATCGGAACTTCTTTATGTGAAGACGATAGAATGGACTACGCTAAAGAAATGATAGCTAAAGCTGAAGCTAACGGAGTTAAATTCTTATTACCAGTAGACCACAGAATTGCTGATGGATTCAAGGATGTTGAAGCTACAGTTACTGAAGATCAAAACATTCCAGCAGGATTCATGGGATTAGATATCGGACCAAAGACAGAAGCTTTATATGCTGATGCTATAAAAGATGCTAAGACTGTTATCTGGAACGGACCAATGGGAGTATTCGAATTCGAAAACTTCAACAAAGGAACAATAGCTGTTGCTAAGGCTATGGCTGATGCAGATGCTACAACAGTTATCGGTGGAGGAGACTCAGCTGCTGCTGTTAACATCTTAGGATTTGGAGATAAGATGACTCACATCTCTACAGGTGGTGGAGCTTCATTAGAATTCTTAGAAGGTAAAGTATTACCAGGAATCGCTGCTTTAAACGATAAGTAAGAGCCAAAATCTTCGATTTTGTAGCTCGCACTTATGCAGGGCTAAGTAAGAGTCCAAATTTTAATTTGGGTACTCGAACTTACACCTACGAACATATGTGAGTAGGTGTTTCCTTAAGCCACTAAATCTCTGATTTAGTGAGGCGAACTTAACTGATAATCAAAATTTTATGTTTTGTTATTGGAAGTTATACAAGTGTGTACACCTACACACGTATGTGAGTAGTGTGCTACCTTAAGTGAAAATCCAAATTTTAATTTGGTTATTTGAACTTACTCCTCCGATAGGAGGAGTTTCATTAAAAAAATTGTATGAGGTGATTATAATGAGAAAAGCTATTATTGCTGGAAACTGGAAAATGCACTACACTCCAGAAGAAGCTGTTAAATTAGTAAATGAATTAAAGCCATTAGTAAAGGATGCTACTTGTGATGTAGTAGTTTGTCCTACTTTTGTTTGCTTAGACGCTGTATTAAAAGCTGTAGAAGGATCAAACATCAAAGTTGCTGCTCAAAACATGCACTTTGAAGAAAAAGGAGCTTTCACTGGTGAAATCGCTCCAAGAATGTTAGAAGCTATGGGTGTTGACTATGTTGTTTTAGGACACAGCGAAAGAAGAGAAATGTTCAACGAAACAGATGAAGCTTTAAACAAGAAAGTTAAAGCTGCTTTTGCTCACAACTTAACTCCAATTCTTTGCTGTGGAGAAACTTTAGAGCAAAGAGAAAACGGAACAACTAACGAAGTAGTTGGAGCTCAAATCAAAGCTGACTTAGAAGGTTTATCAGCTGATTTAGCAGAAAAAGTTGTTATAGCTTACGAACCAATCTGGGCTATCGGAACTGGTAAAACTGCTACTGATGAACAAGCTAACGAAACAATAATGGCAATCAGAGGAATCGTTGCTGAAATGTTCGGTAAAGAAGTTGCTGATAAAGTAAGAATCCAATACGGTGGATCTGTTAAGCCAGGAACTATAAAAGCTCAAATGGCTCAATCTGATATAGATGGTGCTTTAGTTGGTGGAGCTAGCTTAGTTGCTTCAGACTTTGCTGCAATAGTTAACTACTAAAATAGATATAAATTATAAAGAGATAACTCTAAGTGGGTTATCTCTTTTTTATGCAATTTATTAGATTATTATATATAATTGATTTTGGAAATTTAGGAACAGTTAAAATTACATTTGTTAAAGATTCTATTTTTTTATAGAACCAGCTTAGAAAATATATAGTTTTTAGAGGACCTAAAAATAAGTATTAAAGTAAAATAGAAGTAATTTATACAGTGTAATTAACAATGATGTAAAGATAAGAAAAAAGGTCAAATATTATAAAATTTACTAAAGAAATTTCATAGGAAAAATTTTCAACAAACGTTTACAAGAATAGCTATTTAGTTGTGAAGGTTATATAATTATAGTATAATAAAAAAGAATTTGATTAAAGATATATATATTATACCAATTATATCTTAAAGCGAAGAAATTTGTTAAAATGATGCTTTATTTCAAATTCAGCTTTTACGAGTCAAAATAGATGAAATTTTTATATAACTTGGAGGGAATTATGGCGAAGAAACCTGTAATGTTAATGATATTAGATGGATTTGGAATAGCTCCAAATGGTGATGGTAATGCTGTAGAAAAAGCTAAGAAGCCAAATTACGATAACTTACTTGCAAAATATCCACACACTGAAATACAAGCAAGTGGTATGTTTGTAGGATTACCAGATGGACAAATGGGTAACTCAGAAGTTGGTCACTTAAATATAGGTGCAGGAAGAATTATATACCAAGAATTAACAAGAATAACTAAGGAAGCAAATGAAGGCGGATTCGCAAAGAATGAAGCTTTATTAAAGGCTATAGAAAATGTTAAGAAGAATAATTCTGCATTACATTTAATGGGATTATTATCAGACGGGGGAGTACACTCTCATATAGAACACTTAAAAGGATTATTAAAGTTAGCTAAAGATATGAACATAGAAAAAGTATATGTTCACGCATTCATGGATGGAAGAGACGTTCCACCATCATCAGGAAAAGATTTCATAGTTGAATTAGAAAAAGCTATGGAAGAAATCGGAGTTGGTGAAATAGCTACAGTATCAGGAAGATACTATGCTATGGATAGAGACAACAGATGGGAAAGAGTTGAACTTGCTTATAATGCAATGGTATTAGGTAAAGGTGAAACTGCTTCTTCAGCTGTTGAGTGTATGGAAAAATCATACCATGATAATAAGACTGATGAATTCGTATTACCATGCGTTATAGAAAAGAATGGAGCTCCAACAGCTACAATTTCTAACCATGATTCAGTAATATTCTTTAACTTTAGACCAGACAGAGCTAGAGAAATAACTAGAGCTATAAATGATAAGGTATTTACTGGATTTGAAAGAGAAAACTTAGACTTAGTATTTGTTACTATGACTCAATACGACAAGACATTAGAAGGTGTTGAAGTTGCTTACAAGCCACAAAGTATAAATAATACTTTAGGAGAATTCGTTGCGTCTAAAGGATTAAAACAATTAAGAATAGCTGAAACTGAAAAGTATGCTCACGTTACATTCTTCTTCAATGGTGGAGTTGAAAAAGAAAATGAAGGTGAAGATAGAGCTCTTATTGCATCTCCAAAAGTTGCAACTTATGACTTAAAGCCTGAAATGAGTGCTTATGAAGTAACTGAAGAATTAATAAATAGATTAGACCAAGATAAATATGATATGGTTATCTTAAACTATGCTAACCCAGATATGGTTGGACACACTGGTGTTATGGATGCTGCTGTTAAGGCTATAGAAACAGTTGATGAATGTTTAGGAAAAGTAGTTAACAAAGTATTAGAATTAGATGGAACAGTATTTATAACTGCTGACCACGGAAATGCTGAAACTATGATAGACTACTCAAATGGTCAACCATTTACAGCTCACACAACTCAACCAGTTCCATTTGTATGGGTATCAAACCACACAGAAGGAAAGAAATTAAACACAGGTAAGTTAGCTGATATAGCTCCAACAATGTTAAGTGTTATGGGCTTAGAAGCACCAGAAGAAATGACTGGAGAAAACTTAATAGTAAGTAAGTAGTTTATAATAAATAAAAAAGAACTATCGCTGGATTAGGCGATAGTTCTTTTTGCTTTATAAATTATATATTTTTCTTGAATGAGAAGTATAAGTATTGGTAAAATATTGATATGTGTAAAGAATAGGAAATTTTAATTACAGAAAGATATACAAAAAATCAGTAATATTGACTAATATTATTAACTTTATAAATACTATGGAATAAAATAAATAACTATAATATCTTAAGGGTAAAAGATAAATAATAAATTATTTAATATAGGAGAATTTAATATGGGAATAAAATTTATTGAGGATAAGAAAATATTCAAACTAGATGCAAAAGATACATCATATATCATTTCTGTGATAGATGAAGAGCAATTTGTTGGACATGTGTATTTTGGAAAAAAGATAATTGACGAGGATGTAAATTATCTTTTACGTTTAGAGGAGTCACCATATGTACCATCAAAGAATAATCGTGATAGAGTATCATTCTATGATAGTTTCCCCACTGAATACTCCACTCATGGTATAGGAGATTTTAGAGAAAGTTGCCTTCAAGTGATGGATAAAAATGGAAATACAAGTTGTAGACTACAATATTTATCTCATGAAATATATAAAGGTAAGAAAAAGTTAGCGGGATTACCAGCAACATTTGGAGATGATAATGAATGTACAAGCCTTGAAATAACATGTATAGATAATGATTTAAATCTTGAGGTTATTTTAATTTATACAGTATTTGAAAACCTAGATGTAATTACAAGAAGTGTAAGAGTTAAAAATTGTGCAGAAGATTCAATAGCGTTAACAAAGGTTTTATCAGCGTGTATAGATTTCGATGGGATTAATTATGATATGATTTCTCTTCATGGATCATGGGCAAGAGAGAGACACATATCAAGAAAAAAAATAAGTTATGGGAAGCAAGCTGTATCGACTGTACGAGGTGAATCAAGTCATCAAGATAATCCGTTTATAGCTCTTTTAGATAGTTCAGCAACAGATGAAAGTGGAAATGTATATGGATTTAATTTTGTTTATTCAGGAAACTTTTTTACTCAGGTTGAAGGATGTCAATTTGATACTACGAGAGTAGTTATGGGAATTAATCCAGTTGATTTTACATGGGTTTTAGGTAAAGATGAAGAATTTCAAGTTCCAGAAGTAGTTATGGTTTACTCAGATAAAGGAATAGGGAAAATGACTAGAACCTTCCATGATTTATATCGTAATAATTTAATTAGAGGTAGATTTAAAGATAAGAAACGTCCAATATTAATAAATAACTGGGAAGCAACTTATTTTGATTTTAATACAGAAAAGTTATTATCTATAGCTAAGGAAGCATCATCTTTAGGGATAGAAATGCTAGTAATGGATGATGGCTGGTTTGGAAAGAGAAATAAGGATAATTCATCATTAGGAGATTGGATAGTAAATGAAGAAAAAATACAGGGTGGATTAAAATATCTTGTAGATGAAGTGAATAAGTTAGGAATGGAATTTGGTATATGGTTCGAACCAGAAATGATATCACCAGATTCAGATTTATATAGAGCTCATCCAGATTGGTGTATTCATATTGATGGTCGTACACCTGCGTTATGTAGAGAACAATATGTTTTAGATTTATCTAGAAAAGAAATAGTAGACTATATTTATGAAAGTGTTAAAAAGGTTCTTTCAAGTGCTAATATAACTTATGTTAAATGGGATATGAACAGACAAATAACTGATTTAGGTAGTAAATGTATTCCGGCAGAAAGACATGGAGAGTTATTACATAGATATGTTTTAGCTGTTTATGAAATGATGGATAGATTAACTACAGATTTTCCTCATATATTATTAGAAAATTGCTCAGGTGGAGGGGCAAGATTTGATCCAGGTATGTTATATTATAGTCCACAAATATGGTGTTCTGATGATACAGATGCTATTGAAAGATTAAAGATTCAAGAAGGAACAGCTATGGTATATCCACTTTCTTGTATTGGGGCTCATGTTAGTGATTGTCCTAATCATACAGTCGGAAGAAGTACACCTTTTAAAACAAGAGGTCATGTAGCATTAGCAGGTACCTTTGGATATGAATTAGACGTTACTAGAATACCTAAAGAAGATAGAGAGATGATTCCAAAACAAGTTGAAATGTATCATAAATATAATGATTTAGTTAGAACAGGAGACTATTATCGTATAGAAAATTTCTCAGAAAATCATAGTTTTGATTCTTGGGAAGTTGTATCTAAGGATAAAAAAGAAGTTTTAGTTACTTGTGTGCAAGTATTGGGAAGAGCAAATTATCATAGTAGAAGAATAAAGTTAAAGGGATTAGTAGAAGATAAAATGTATAAGTTAGAAGGTACTAAAGAAGTATTTTCAGGTGGAGTCTTAATGCATGGAGGACTTAATATTACAGATTTATATGGAGATTATTCAAGTAAGCTACTACATCTAATTCAAGTATAAATTTAATAAAAATATGCTAAGCGTTAAAAAGTTTAGCATATTTTTTTATTTTTAAGTATTTAGTGAAACTAATATTTATAAAAAGTGACAATAAAAAATATACAAATCTTAATATATATATACGATAATTATTCCCTATACTCAGAAACGTTTACAGAGGATTTTAAGAGATTTATACTAAAAACATCAAATAAATAAATTATAAATCTTTTAAAAGAATCTGTTAAGTTGATATGAAAAAATAGCTTGATTTTTCATAGAATTGCTCGCTCTTTGAAAATTATATAAGTTTGAATTTTTTATTGTATGGTAAACAAACCTACAATAAAATTGA
>NZ_JACOOP010000020.1:0-59604 GCF_014287725.1 Clostridium sp. NSJ-49
TGTTAATAAAAAGGAAGATAAGATTTGTTCTCTAAGCAAGCTTAAACGAGCTAGTTAGCTCTTTAACAACCTAATATTTTACATTTTATTATCCTCATAGGGATAGTCTGCCCTTTTTTAGGTCACTTTATTACTAATAATCCTAATTTTCCTATTTTTTCATCTCTAATTAATATTCACTTTTTAAAAGATCAATTATGCTCATCTCTAACCAAATATATAATCTATTATTCAATATGTAAATTCTTTAAATTTTCACCTTTATAACCATATTATATCACAATTTCTTCCATATTCTACATTATAATTAAGTTTCACTTGTTCTTTTAGCTACTTATTCTATCCCTCTATTTTTTTAGCATTTCCTTTAATTATTCAAAACCAACCTTATCTTCTTCTAATTGTAAAATATAAATAATATGCTCCCATTATAGTATACAGTTAAAATAATAAAACTGTTCTATAATGGGAGCATATCACAATTGGTTAACTTTTATATTTTCCATTATCAACGCTTATTTAAAACATAGCCTTATATTTAAATAAGCTTATCAATCAAAACAAAGTGTTCTTTACTAACTTCTATCCACTTTGCATCTTCATTGTAATTTTCATTATATTTTATATCGTAATCTTTATTTTTAAATCCATCTTTCTTATTACTAGAATTATCTTCTTGTAAATTAGCTGCTATCAACATTTTAGTATAAGGATGTATTGGGTTAGAATATAATTCATCAGTAGATGCAACCTCTACTATTTTCCCCTTATAAATCACCGCTATTCTATCACTAATATATCTAACCATAGATAAATCATGAGATATAAAAAGGAAGGTTAAATTATTATTTTTTTTAATTTTCTTAAATAAGTTTATTATTTGTGCTTGCATTGATACATCAAGTGATGCAATAGGTTCATCTGCTATAATAAATTCTGGCTTTGTTGAAATAGCTCTAGCTATACCAACTCTTTGTCTTTGTCCTCCTGAAAGGTCGTATGGATACTTATTTATACTACTTCTATCTAATCCTACAACATCGAGTAAGTCATATACTACTTTTTCTCTCTCCTTTTTACTTTTATACAGCTTTTGAAGTTTCATTGGCTCTTCAATAATATCTTTAACTGTCATTCTAGAATTTAAACAGGATGTAGAATCTTGAAAAATAAATTGTATCTTTTTACTTATTATTTCCCTCTTAATTCTTTTTGATTTTTTATCACTAATAGTGATACCATCATATTTAATCTCTCCACCAGTTATTTTATTAATACCTACTATACTTTTTCCTAATGTAGATTTACCTGAGCCTGATTCCCCTATTAATCCTAAAAACTCACCTTTATAAATATCAAGTGAAACGTCATCTATAGCCTTTATGATTTTATTATTATTTAAGGTAAAGTATTGCTTAAGATTTTTTATCTCTAAAAGTTTTTCTTTATTCATTAATATCTAACTTCTCCTCTTTAGCTCTAATTTCCTCTCTTGCTATAGCTGCTTTTGGATGTAGTAACCATGTTGCAGCATAATGACTTTCACTAACTTTAAACATTGGTGGTTCTTCTAAAAAATCTATTACTAATGGATTCTTATTTCTTAATGCAAAAGCATCTCCCTTTGGTGGGTTTAAGAGGCTTGGTGGCATTCCTTCTATAGTCGGTAGATATTCTTTGTCCATATTAAAAGCGGCTATAGATGACATTAATCCTATTGTGTATGGATGAACAGCATTTAAAAATATCTCTTCTTTTTTACCTATTTCAACTATTTTACCTGCATACATTACAGCAATTCTATCTGAAATTCTATTTACCACTTCCATATCATGGGTAATAAATATTATTGAAATATTAGTTTTCATCTGTATTGATTTTATTAAATCTAATATTTTATTCTGCATTATAGAATCTAACGCTGTCGTAGGCTCATCTGCTATTAAAACTTTAGGATTACATGCTAATGCTATAGCAATGGCTATACGTTGTCTCATTCCACCTGAAAATTCATATGGATATTGGTTATATCTACTTTCTGCTTCATCTATTCCCACAAAATCTATTAATTCTATAGCTCGTTTCTTAGCTTCTTTCCTAGTAACCTTATTATGAACTCTAACAGCTTCTGATATTTGTTTTCCTATAGACATAGTAGGATTCAATGATGTCATTGGGTCTTGAAAAATCATAGATATTTCCTTACCTCTTATCTTTGACATCATCTTATCAGTAAGATTACATATATTATTGCCATTTAATAATATATGACCACTTTTTACATATCCATTTTCAGGTAATAATTTTAGTATACTTCTACATAAAACTGATTTTCCGCATCCTGACTCTCCTACAATTGTCAAGATTTCTCCTTTTTTCAAATCAAATGATACATCTCTTACCGCTTTAACTTCGCCACATTTAGTTTTAAAATTCACTTTCAAATTTTTAACTTCAAGCACTGTATCCATTATAAATAATCTCCTATTATTTATTAATATTGATAACTATATAATATATCTTCTTATTTTAAATCCCAATCCTCAACATTCCAGAATATTCCTACTCCATGGTGTCCTAAAACTGTTTCTTTAGTTATTCCTTCTAAATTATTTTTAGCTACATAAATAGAATCAATATATGCTAAAAATGTATAAGGAAGATCTTGTGTCATTTCCTCTTGGAACTCTTTGTAATATTCTAGTCTTTCTTCATAAACATCCGTTTGTCTAGCTTTAGTAAGTAGTTCATCTATCTTTTCATTGGAATATGAATTGTAATTAGCACCTCCATTAGTTGAAAACACCTTATATGTATGGTCATCTGGGTCAAATGGACTTCCCCATCCAATTAAAAATGCGGCTTGGTTTTCCCAATCAATATCAGATTTTACAGTTACCCTTACATCTACTCCTATTTGTTTTAACTCTTGGGCTGCAAAGTTTGCCATATCAATTCTTTCTTGGTCACCTTCCATGCAAACTAGTTCAAAGCTTAATTTTGTTCCATTCTTGCTATATATTCCATCACTTCCAAGCTTCCATCCAGCCTCTTCTAATAATTGCTTAGCTTTTTCTGGATTATACTCAAACTTCTCCATTTCAGAATTATTATATATTCCCATTTGAAGCGGAGAGTAAGCAGCATCACCATATCCTAATAAAATATTATCTACTATGGCTTCTCTATCAATTGCATAGCTTAAAGCATTTGGTAGTTCTCTATTTTCTTTAAATAATGGATAATTAAAATTATACATTATACCTCTATAATCTGAGGTTTTCATTATATCTACTACGAAACTATCATCATTTTTAAATGTTTCAATATCTTTTGGAGTTACTTGAGCTAAATCTAATTCTCCAGACTTTAATTGCATTACTCTTGCCTTTGTATCATTAACTATCTTAAATATGATTTTATCTATATTAGGAGGTTTTCTAAAATAATCTTCATTTTTTACTAATGTAATCCCCTGGCCTTCATCCCAATTAGCAAATTTATATGGTCCTGTCCCAATAGGATGTCTATTAAAATCACTTGTCATTATATCTTGGCCTTCTAATATATGCTTAGGAATTATACCTACAGATAAATAATCTAACATTGCAACATTCTTATTTTTTAAGGTTATTTTAACTGTGTAGTCATCTACTATTTCAATATTTGTTATATCTTCATAATTTGTTGCTATTTCTGAACCATTATCTGGATTATTAATTGTATCATAAGTAAACTTAACATCTTCAGCTGTAAATGGCTCTCCATCGTGCCATTTAACGTCATCTCTTAAATGAAATGTGTAAGTTAAAGTTGCTTCATCATAATTCCAACTTTTAGCTAATGCTGGAATAATGTTATTATCTTTATCATGAGCTGTTAATCCATTAAATAAAAGTGAATTAATTTCCCCATGTTCAAAAAGTGCTGGATTTATACTGGTATAATCTCCACTTCCATATACTAATACTTTTTCTTTAGCTGTATCATTATTCATATTTTCACTTGCATTATCCTCTATTTTACTTCCGCAACCTATCAGTAAAGATATGGATAATAATAAAACTGTCACTTTAACTTTTTTTAACATCTAAACCTATCTCCTTTACAGATTATTATACTTTTTAATATTTTTCTTTCTTAAATAATTACCTATATTAGCTATACAAATAAGGGTTACAATTAGAAACAATCCTGGAAATAAAATTACCCACCAAACATTAGATAGTAATGCATTTTGAGCTAGTGATAACATGCTTCCCCAAGATATAATATCTAATGGTAAACCAATCCCTAAAAAGCTAAGCGTGGATTCTGTTGCAATTGCTGATGCAATATTGCTTACTACCATAAACATTATTGATGCCATAAAATTAGGTGCTAAATGTCGTCTCAATATATAGAAAAATCGTCCTCCCATTATTTTAGCTGATAATATATATTCACTATTTCTTATTTGTCTAACTTCACTTCTTACAACTTTTGCAATACTTATCCAACTAACAATTCCTATAACAATGGACATAGATATTGGTGTACTATCCCCTACTATTGATTGCATAAAAATTATTAACAAAATAGAAGGAATACTTAATAATATTTCTATAGCTTTCATCATTAAATTATCTATCCAAGGAGCAGCCATACCACTAATACTTCCATATACCACTCCAATAACTGTTGAAATTATAGTTGAAAAAATTCCTATAAATAACGATACTCTTCCTCCATACCAAATATTTGAAAATATATCTCTTCCCATAGAATCTGTGCCAAAATAAAATGTTTTATTTGGAGGTACATTACTATTAGCTAAATCCATAAACTTCGGATCATGATTCATTATTAATGAAGAGCTTAAACAAGCAATTATTATTATCAATAATATTATTATTGATAAGTAGTGACTCTTGTCTTTTATAGTAAATGAATTTTTATTTACTTTCTCTTCTTTAATATACTTGCTTTTATCTTTAACTATTTTGAAATTATTGCTATGAAGGTTCAAAAGTTTCGCCTCCCTGATAATTCATTCTCGGGTCTATCTTTATATTTATAATTTGAGCTATCATATTTGATATCAATACAATAATACCTGTTATAAGAGATAAAACCATAAGCATATTATAATCATGATATTTAGCACTCTCAAATATAAGAGTTCCTATCCCTGGATAAGAAAAAACCTGCTCAATTACATATGTTCCTGCTAAAATATGTGGTACTGAAATTGCCATAATAGTTATAAATGAGGGCATAATATTTCGTAAACAATGTCTATAAACGACTTGTCTTTTTGTTAGACCTTTTACCTTTGCTAATAATACATAGTCCTCTCTCATCTCTTCTAAAATCTTATTTCTTACCATATATCCGTAATACCACAAATGCCCTATTACTAAAACTACTAATGGTAATATTAAATGTATCATTCTATCAGCTATATCACTTTCATTCCCAATGGAATATGCTCCACTAGTTGGTAAAATGCCTAAATTTACGCCAAATATTAAAATTAATATTAATGCTATCCAAAATGATGGTATACTCGATGTTATATTTCCAATTGTCATTATTATCTTATCAATAAGTTTATCTTCGTGTATGGCACAAAATATTCCTATAATTAAAGCTCCTACAAATGTTAATATGTAAGCTAATCCACCTAAAATAATGGTGTTTTTATATACATCCTTTATAACTGACGTAACATCACGCTTATACTTATATGAAATTCCAAAATCGCCTTTTGCAACGTTTTTAAGCCATTTTCCATATTGAATATATATAGGTTCATTAAGCCCTAATCTATCTCTAGCCTTTTCTTTTTCTTCCATACTCATTCTTTCAACGGCATTTCCATGATAAGCTTTAAGTGGGTCACCTGGAGATAATCTTGAAATGTAAAATACAACTAAAGATAATATAAAAATAGCAATAATACACTGAAATATTTTTCTTAATACAACTTTTATCATTTTTTACTCCTTAAATATTATATTGTCTCTAAGGTCCTCATTTACATTATAGTCATTCAATACCAAATTATTATTTATCCTATCTATTTAATAGAAACTCTTCATGTACTAAGCTTAGTAAAATAATTCAATTTATTAAAAAAACAAACCCCACGTACATTTACGCAGAGTTTATTTAATAAATACTAATCTTTAAATTTATTTTTTAGAATAAATTTTTATCTTAATATTTTTTATTTAGCTTATTATTTATTTCAATAATATTAAGACATAAATAATCTAAACACTAACGTTTCATGATTTATCTGTGACAGCTCAATTCCAGGAGTGTTAGCTCCAAATGAATCAAAATCAAGTTCTTCTATTAGTTTATAGTAGTGATTAAATTTTTCTGAGTATTCTTTAACTAAAAGTTGACCATCTTTTTGACCTAATGGTATTGCTCTAACAGCATTTTGTATTATAGTTGAAACAGTACTGTACATATGTAACTTAATAGCTTCTTCTTTTGACATTTCTAGATCATGCATTAATAATCCAAATACTATTGCTGGATGTCCATATACTTCTTTAGAAGCAATTTTTTTAGCATATATTTTTAAGTTTTCTATTTCATATAGATCTAAATATATCTTTATCATTCTACTAGCAACTAATTTGGCAGCATTTCTAGTTTCTTTTGCAACAGTTTGTGCTATTAATAAGTTATCAATTTCCCAGACCTTATCCACATCACCATTTTCTAATGCTTCATATAACATTCTTATTGCTAATCCATCAGATGTTATAAATTGATGCTTTAAAAATAAATCTACCCACTTACTAAAACTTTTAGCATCATCTATAACATTATTTCTTAAATATGTTTCCATTCCGTAAGAATGGTTAAATGATCCTATAGGAAAGTTAGAATCACATAATTGTAATATCTGTAACATTTTTAAACTCTTATCCATACTAATGCTTATGCTCCATAAAATTAACATGTGTAAAAGCGTTTTTTACTCTTCTATCTTCTCTTGAATAATTGATGTTATCTTTCCTTAATTCATCCTCAACTAAATAATCATATTGAACTATCATAACATCATCTTCAAAATGTGCAGGTAGATGTTTATTTCCTAATTTATGTGCAATATATGCCATTTCAGTTATATCCTTAGGTTTAATAACTAAAACATCTTCGCTTTTAACTTTTACTATAACTAAATTATGACCATCATTAAATAATATATCTCCATCTCTTAATTTCATACCTCTATCTAATGATATTCCATGTTCATGGTTATGATCTGATTTAACTCTTATTATTCTTTTAACTAAATCATCACTATCTATATATATTTTTTCTAAATGATACCCATCTGTACTTTCTAATTCATCTAAATTTCCTAATATCTTTTCAAAAAGCATAGAAAGAACCTCCTTATTTAACTTAATATTTTATTAATACTTACGTATATTTATTGGTTTTAAACCAAATAATTCTTCTCTAAGATAATAGTGCACTGCATCTATTGCCTTTTGAATTTCTTGAGTTAAATTTCCTAAAATTCTTATTATAATGCCATGCTCTTCTAATATGGAAACACCATATTTTATATCTAAATTTAAAGCATCGATAATCTCTCTTGCTTTTTCAACATAATTTTCATTCATATTTTCATTTATAACTACCATTGTGCCAAAATTAATATAACCTTCTAATATCCCAAGTTCAGTTACATCATATTCTCTTGGACTTAATTGTAAATTATCTAACAATAAAAGTTTATTATCTACATAAATCTTATTTCTCATCTTTACAGAATCATATTGGAATTTAGATCCATCCGGTGACCAACCTGATGTTATTCCATCTGTATAAATAAGAGTAGCTTTTTTATCCATGTATATTGTAGTATCTTGATTATACATAGCATTTTTGTACAAAATAACGCTGTCAGAAATATATTCTAAAACTGAGTTCTCTTCCATTTTTATAATAGTTTCTTGACAAGCTGGTTCTCTATTTTTTTCACATTTATACACCTTAGTTGGTGCTTGTGTTGTTATTATCGCTTTAGCATCTTTTTTTACTTCTATTGAATTTTTATATACTTCACCTTCAACATATCCTCCACCTAAGTGAAGTAAAAAATAGCAAGGTGTCTTTTCTCTACCTAAAAATATTGCTGGTGAAACCTTAGATGCTCCTACAAAATGAGATGTAGTTGCAACCGTACCATTAGGTTTATTCTCTAAAACTAACTTTGAATTACCAGCTATTTTATTATTCATATCGTTAATCATATTAACAAATTCCTTCTAATAAACATTTTTCTTTTATCCACTTAATAATAGTTTCTATTCCCTCATCTGTTTTTAAGTTAGTGAATATAAAGTCCTTTTCTCCTCTAAATGTTAATGTATCTTCTCTCATAACATCTAAATTTGCTCCAACATATGGTGCTAAATCTATTTTATTTATAACAAATAAATCACTCTTAATCATACCTTGTCCTGCTTTTCTAGGTATCTTTTCACCTTGAGCAACGTCTATTATGTACATTGAAAAATCAACTAAATCTGGACTAAATGTAGCTGCTAAATTATCTCCGCCGCTTTCAACAAATATTATGTCTAAATTAGTAAATTTATTTTTTAATTCTTCTATAGCTGCAAAATTCATTGAAGCATCTTCTCTTATTGCTGTATGAGGACATCCTCCTGTTTCTACTCCAATAATTCTACCTTCTTCTAATACTGAATTTTCAACCATGAATTTTGCATCTTCTTTTGTATATATGTCATTAGTTATTACAGCTAATTCATAATCTTTTGCCATCTGTCTTGTTACTCTTTCAATTAAAAGAGTTTTTCCTGCACCTACAGGACCTCCAACCCCTATTACTACTGGTCTCATAATAAAATCTCCTTTACTATAATTAGTTAAAAATAATCTAAAATCTCCTAAGGATAAATATAACCTATCCTTAGGAAATTTTTTTAGTGTATATGATCAGAATCAATATCCCTAAAAGCTACTTCTAAACTAACTTCATCTAGCTTATATTCGATATGAGCTGATTTTAATATTTCTTCTATTCTTTCATCATATTGTAATAGCATTTTACCATCTTGAAATTGAGCTGGAAGATGTCTATTCCCTAATGAATGAGCTATCTTACCCATTTCTGCCATAGTATCAGCAGTTACAACAAAAACCTTATATAAAGCCATTTTTCTCTCCATAAATATATCTTAGAATAAGAAGTATCTTTGAGCCATTGGTAATGTCTCTGCTGGCTCACAAGTTATAAGTTCTCCATCAACTGTAACGTCATAAGTTTGTGGATCTACTTCTAACTCAGGCATAGCATCATTAAGTTTCATATCTTTCTTAGTTAAATTTCTAATACCACTTACAGGTAATACTTGTTTTTCTAAACCTAATTTTCCTTTTATGTCATCTTCAAAAGCATATTTTGATACGAATGCAGCAGTAGTTTGTCCTACAGCTTTTCCATGTGCACCAAACATCTTTCTTAACATCTCTGGTTGACATGTTGGAATTGAAGCATTTGATTCTCCCATAACTGAAAGGTTAATCATTCCACCTTTAATTACTACCTTAGGCTTAACTCCAAAGAAAGCAGGTTCCCATAAAACTAAATCCGCCATCTTACCAATTTCTACAGATCCAACATAATCAGATATTCCGTGTGCTATAGCTGGGTTTATTGTATATTTTGCAACGTATCTTCTAAGTCTGTTATTATCGTCATATTCTGAATCACTTGCTAGAGGACCTCTTTGATTCTTCATCTTAGAAGCAGTTTGCCATGTTCTAGAAACAACTTCTCCAATTCTTCCCATAGCCATTGTGTCTGAACTCATGATACTGAATACACCCATATCGTGAAGTATATCTTCTGCAGCAATTGTTTGCTTTCTAATTCTTGAATCAGCAAAAGCTATATCTTCTGGAACTTTGTTATCTAAGTGGTGACAAACCATAAGCATGTCTAAATGTTCAGCTACAGTATTAACTGTATAAGGTTTTGTTGGGTTAGTTGACGCTGGTAATACATTTGGATGTGATGCCATCTTTAATATGTCAGGAGCATGTCCCCCACCAGCACCTTCTGTATGGAATGTATGAATAACTCTTCCACCTATTGCTTTTATAGTGTCTTCAACGAATCCACCTTCATTTAAAGTATCTGTATGTATAGCAACTTGTACATCATACTCATCAGCTGTTCTTAAAGCGTAGTCAATTGCTGATCTAGTTGCACCCCAGTCTTCATGAATCTTTAATCCACAAGCACCAGCTCTTATTTGTTCTGCATTAACTTCAACGTTAGCTCCGCTACCTTTTCCAAGAATACCTACGTTTATTGGAAGTGAATCAAAAGATTCTAATATTCTATGAATATGCCATTCACCTGGAGTACAAGTAGTTGCGTTTGTTCCATCGTTAGGGCCTGTCCCACCACCGATTACAGTAGTAATTCCTCCATGTAAAGCTGAGTCTACTAAATCTGGGCTAATAAAGTGAACGTGAGTATCAATTCCTCCAGCAGTTAAGATACATCCTTCCCCTGCTAAAGCTTCAGTACTAACTCCTACTATGAAATCTACATTATCCATTCCATCAGGATTTCCACCTTTACCTATTGCAACGATCTTTCCATCTTTAATACCGATATCAGCTTTATATACTCCTGTATAATCTAAAACAGTAGCTCCTGTGATTATTAAGTCAACAACCTTTGGATTTTTTCTTGTTTCTATTGAGTTTTGACCCATACCATCTCTTAAAGATTTTCCACCACCGAATTTACTTTCATCACCATAAACTGTGTAGTCTTTTTCGATCTTTAAGAATAAATCTGTATCTGCAAGTCTAATACTATCTCCTGTAGTTGGTCCAAATAAATCAGAATAATGTTTTCTGTCTATTTCAAAAGCCATTATTTTCTACCTCCTTTAGCTAGGAATCCATCAACTTTATTACATAAACCGTAAACTTTTCTCTTTCCAGCTATATCTATTAAATTAACGATTTTTTCATCACCTGGTTCAAATCTTACAGCAGTACCTGCTGGTATATCTAATCTCTTTCCATATGCAGTTTCTCTATCAAACTCTAATGCATTATTTACTTCATAGAAATGAAAATGAGAACCTATTTGAACTGGTCTGTCACCTCTATTTATAACTTTTAATTCGATTGCTTCAAATCCTTCATTATATTTTATTGGCTCTTCAGCTAATATGTATTCTCCTGGTATCATAATTTAAACCTCCACTTATTGAATAGGATCATGTACTGTTACAAGCTTTGTACCATCTGGGAATGTACATTCAACTTGTATAGTATGAATCATTTCTGGTATTCCTTCCATAACTTGCTCTCTTGTCAGGACTTGTCTACCTTCATTCATAAGAAGTTCTACAGACTTTCCTTCTCTAGCACCTTCCATTATTTCGTCTGTAATAAGTGCTACAGATTCTGGATAATTTAACTTAATTCCTTTTGCTAGTCTTCTTCTAGCAACATCTGCCGCTACAACTATCATTAATTTTTCTTGTTCCTTCATTGATAATCTCATAGCTGTATCCTCCCTCATTATAATTTAAATATCACAATTTTTTGCGACCTTTTTTTTATACACCTTTTTTATTTATCATTCAAATTTACACTTTTAACACTTTTTTATTTTTAAAGATTATATATTAAATATTTATCATATGAAAAAGTTTACCTCTTATAAATTTTTTAATTTTTCTTTATTTTTCCACATTTTTGGGTAATTTTTTCATGTATTTTTATGTATTTTTCATCTTTTTTAATGAAATTATTATATCGTTTTCAAGTAATAATACTAAAATAAAAAAAGATCACTACAAAATGATCCGAAAAAATCATTTTGTAACAATCTCTTTTAAAATTTATTTAGGAAACATATTAATTAATAATAAGAATCCTGGAATCCAAGCTGTGAAAATACCATCAATAACTGATAAGTATCCAACAAATTTCCCTAAATCTTTCTTCATTACTAATTCTATAAATCCAGTTAACCATAATAAGCCCCATAAAAGCCATATAATAACCCAATATATATTTCCTACAGTGAAGTCTATAAATTTTAATGTTGTTGGATCAATAAATGCTAATGGAATAGTATTTATTGCTACAAATAAACAGTACCAGCCATATAATCTACCATCTAGGTTAAATAGGCATCTTGCTGCAATAAACAGATATGTAAATCCAAATAATAGACCTGTTCCTGCCGCAAAATAATTCCCTTGTATTACTGCTACTATATTTAATATAAATGATAATACTCCAGTGAATACATTAAATACTGCCATAGATTTTTCATCGATCTTACAAAGTCTTGCTATACCATTAAGTATAAGAACTACTCCAACGTATAATAAAACTACACCTAACATAATTTACATCTTCTTTCTTTTTTTAATTTTTACTCGTATTTTGTTTCATAATTTTCTTTAAAGAATTCTTGGTCTAATCCTTTTAATTGTACTTCATCACTTACTTTTATAGATTTTATCTTATCTACAACTTTAAATATTATGTAAGTCATCACAACTGAATAAACAATAATTATTAAGCAACCTATTAATTGTATAGAGAATTGCTTTAATCCAGCTGATATTCCATTTACTCTTGGGTTTGCAAGCACTCCTACTAATAGTGTACCTATAAATCCACCCATTCCGTGAACTCCCCAAACATCAAGTGCATCGTCCCATTTCTTTCTTTCAAATTCTACACAGAAGAAACATACTACAGCTGCTATTGCACCTATAATAACTGCTCCTATTGGGTCAATATATCCTGATGCTGGTGTAACTGTTGCTAATCCTGCAACTGCACCTACTATCATCTCAAAGAAAGATGCTCTTTTACTATGCATAGCATAAAGTATTAACCAAACTATCATTCCTGTTGCTGCTGCAACTCCTGTATTTGTGAAAACTATTGCTGCTGTTTCTGCTGCTGCTAAAGTTCCACCTGCATTAAATCCGAACCATCCAAATAATAATAGAGCTCCACCTATTGCAACTAATCCTAAATTGAATGGACCTTTTTCATTTTTGTACTTTCTTTTACCTAGTACAAGTAATGCACCTAAACATCCAAATCCTGATGTAATGTGAATTACTGCTCCTCCAGCGAAGTCTACGAATCCCATCTTAGCTAAGAATCCGCCACCCCATACCCAGTGAGCTACTGGGAAGTATATAAGTATCATCCAAGGAATTAATACTTTTATCCATCCACTTATAGTTAATCTGTTAGCAAATGCTCCTGTCATTAATGGTGCTGTTATTATTGCAAACATTAATTGATACATAAAGAACATAATAAATGGTATATTATTACTATAAGTAGAGTTTACAGCAAAGGTAACATCCTTAAATGCAAAATATTGAAGCGGATTACCGATAACTCCTCCAATATCTTTACCAAATACTAAACTAAATCCACCAAATATCCATAACAATGATACAACTCCTATTGCAATGAAAATTTGGAACATGATTGTTAATGCATTTTTTCTTTCAACTAATCCACCGTAGAAAAATGCTAAACCTGGTACCATAATTAAAACTAGTATAGTAGATAAAATTATAAATGCTACATCCCCGTTATTAATCATAAGACTCCTCCTTTAATATATAATTTTTACATTCTAAAAATGCACAATGACGAGTATAGCAAATAAAATCGAATCTTGTCAATATTTCTTAATTAAGTTAGAATAAATTTAATTTTCATTATTTTCTGATAATTTTTTTTAATCATCTTTTATTATTGGAAAAATATTTATGTTATTCAATTATGTATCTGTTTTATAATTCCAATATTTCCTGTCAATACCTTAACTGATATATTACTTTTCTTACCTATTATATAATTATAAGTAATTTATCCCATAACTTAACACAACTAATTTGTATACAATAATTTTAAAAATAAAACTGCCTCATTTGAAATTTTGAGGCAGCTTTATTACTTTATTTAACTATATTTTTAATAAATAAATTTATAGTCAAAAATTAACTTATATTAAATTTTAAATTGGTTATCTTCAACTTTAACGGTACATATTCCACCTTTACTTAAGCTTCCAAAAAGAATTTCATCAACTAATAATGGTTTTACATCTGAGTTTATAATTCTCTTTATTTCTCTCGCTCCAAACTCTCTTGAAGTACCTCTCTCTGCAATTTTAAGTATTGCTTCTTCTGTAAAATCTATATTGATATTTTTATCTAACAGTTGTTTCTTAAACTTTTCAAGCTCTCTTAATACTATATTCTTTGCAATAGCCATATCTATATGATTAAATACGACTATTTTATCAAGTCTATTTCTAAATTCAGGAGTAAAGACTTTTTTAACCTCTTCCATTATTGCAGTACCTTTTATTTCTCTTGCTCCAAAACCAACTAATGATTTACCTATATCCTTAGCACCTGCATTTGAAGTCATTATTATAATAACATTTCTAAAATCTGCTTTTCTTCCTTGATTATCACTTAATGTAGCATAATCCATAACCTGAAGTAAAACATTCAATATATCTATATGTGCTTTTTCTATTTCATCTAGTAATAGAACACAATGAGGATTCTTCTTAATCTCGTCTGTTAAAAGACCGCCTTCCTCATATCCTACATATCCAGGAGGCGCTCCTATAAGCTTTGATGCTGCGTGCTTTTCTTGATATTCACTCATATCAAATCTTATAAGCTTAATACCTAAGCTATTACTTAATGTTCTAGCTATCTCTGTCTTACCTACTCCTGTTGGTCCTACAAAAAGAAGTGATGCAACTGGCTTATCTGCTTCTGTTAAGCCTGCTCTAGACATTTTTATAGTTCTTACTACCTCTTCTATAGCTGTATCCTGTCCAAAGATATTTTTCTTTAAGTCATCTTCTAAATTTTTAAGTGAATTTATCTCATCTTTCTCAACAGTCTTTTTAGGAATATGACAAATCTTTGAAATTACATCTTCTATAATTTTTTCATCAATAGTTCTTTCGCTATCCTTACTATTTAAATTAACAAAAGCTCCAGCTTCATCTATTAAGTCTATAGCTTTATCTGGTAAGAATTTATCGTTTATGTATTTATGGCTTAATGTTACAGCAGCCTTTAATGCATCATCTGTATATTTAACCTTATGATAATTTTCATAAGTTTCTTTAACACCATTTAAAATTTCTATACATTCACTCTCTGAAGGCTCTTTAACTTCTACTACTTGGAATCTTCTACTTAAACCTTTATCCTTTTGGAAGTATTTTTTATATTCTTCATAAGTTGTTGCACCAATAAACATAATGCTACCATCTATAAGATAAGGTTTTAAAAGGTTTGATGCATCTAAAGATCCTCCCCCTAAAGCTCCTGCACCAACTAAATTATGAATCTCATCTATATAAACTATTGGATTTTTTAAAGTTTTTATTTCATTCAGAACCTTTTTAATCTTCTCTTCAAAATCTCCTCTATACTTAGTTCCTGCAACAAGTGAACCTAAATCTAAAGATAAGACCACAGAATCCTTTAATTTCTCTGGGACTTTTCCTTCATTAATGAGTCTAGCTAACCCTAAAGTAATAGCAGTCTTTCCAACTCCAGGCTCTCCAATATGAAGTGGATTATTTTTACTCTTTCTACAAAGAATTTGAATAGTTCTTTCTATTATATCTTCTCTTCCTACTAATATCTCATCATCATTCTTTGCTAATTCTGTTAAATTAATAGTAAGCTTATCTATTATGGATTTCTTTTTCTCATCTTTATTACTTACTTCTTCATAGTCATTATCTTCGTGATTTAACTCTTCGATGCTATCTATACTCTCTTCATCACTTCTATGTGCTAAACTATATAAAACATCAGTTTTTTCAATACCATTTTCTATTAAGTAATAATGACAATAACTTTCTTCTAAAGCATAAAAAGCAGCTACTAAATGTTCTAAGTTAATTACATCTCTTTGAGAATATATAACCTGTTCACTGGCTTTTATAAGCACTTCCTGAAAACTATAGCTTTCATGAGGTATATCATCATTACCTTTATCAACGTACTCATTTATATATTCTTCTAAATTGCTTCTTAATCCCTCTAAATTACCTTCGCAATTTTTTACAGCATCAATAAAACTTTCGTTAAAAGTAAGTGCATATAATAAATGCTCTGCAGTAATAAATAAATCACCATTTTTCTTACCATAATTAAAAGCTTCAATTATAATATCATTTAACTCTCTACTTACCTCCATTATTATTCCTCCTCTACAGTTACCTTAAATGGAAATCCTTCTTCCTTAGCCTTCGCCATACTTAAAGAAGCCTTTGTCACAGCTATATCATAAGGATATATTCCAACAACACCTCTTCCCTTCGTATGAACATCCATCATTATCTTTTCAGCTTCTAACATATCTTTTCTAAAAACATCTGTTAATATATAAACTACAAATTCCATTGTAGTAAAATCATCATTATGCATTATTACTTTATAATGTTTAGGCTTTTTAACTTTAACTTTGCTTTTCTCTCTTGTTACTATCTTTGGTTCCATAAGCTACCTCCATATCCCATAGTATTTATTTTATATTGTTAATTATATTAATGAAAAGTAATAATATCAATGACTTAATCCTTTTATCTCTTTATATTTCCATTTTTTATTCTTTAATATAACGCAGCAATAACACTACTAAGCTTAACTTAAAAAGCCTAGCTTATCTTCATGAAAAGCTAGACCTTTTTATAATTTATATATAAATTATGATTTATTTTCTATATAATTTACTATATCTTCACATATTTTATGAGTTTTAAGTGCATCTTCAATATATTTATTACTATTATTCTTCTCTTTTATGAATCCTATAAATTCTTCTATTATATTTTCAAATCCTCTTTTATAAAGTGTTGGTGTCCAATCTCCAAACTCTTCAGTTGAAATTTTATTATTTTCAAATTTAGTTGTCTTTACTAAAGAAGTTACTACAGCTTTTTTACCTGATGCCATATATTCTATTGTTTCCTCTACTGCTCCATTATCTCTATTCATAATAGCGATAGCAGTTGTATTTTCATTAGTTAATGTCAACACTACATTTATTAATCCCCTAGAGTCTTTTTTATACTTAACTGACATATCAGTATAATCTGCACCCATTAAGAATCTTACTGTATCTACTACATGTATAAAATCATCAAATACAAATACCCTTGTTTCACCTGGTAAATTCACTCTGTTCTTTTCCATTATAATAATATCTGGATTTCCAAGTTCCTTTAATTCTTTCACCTTTGGAACATATCTTCTATTAAAGCCAACCATTATTTTTGTGTTATTTTTCTTTGATAATTCATAAAGCTCCTCAGCTTCTTTATAATCATAGCTTATTGGTTTATCAACATAGACTGGTATTTTATTTTCTAAAAGCGTTTTACATATTTTAAAATGTGAATCTGTTGATGAATGTACCATTACTCCATCAATTCCTGATTTAATTAAATCCTCTATATTTGTATAAGCTTCATTTATTCTATATTTTGATTTTATTTCATCAATAGTTTTAGTATTTCTAGTACATAAAACTAATTCAATATCACCTCTAGCTGTTAAAACTGGTAAGTATGCTTTCTTACATATATCACCTATTCCAATTATCCCTATTCTCATTCCATCCTCTTCCTCTCTACCTTATATCAATATTAATAAAAGCTATATTCTTAATATTGTTCAGCTTAATACTATCACATTTTGCCTATATCTTCAAAATATCTATATACGCTACAACTTTAAAGATAATAAGGTTTATTTTATATTTTTATCTCAGTCCATTTACCGCTTTTAAATCTACGACTTGTTAGATAAAATCTAACAATTTGGTCTGTTAATATTCCAAACCAAGCTCCCATTAGTCCCATTGAAAGTGGATAAGTCAGTAACCATCCAACAGAAGGTCTTATAAACGTAATACTTATAAGCGATACAATTGCAGTATACTTAGTATCTCCTGCACCTCTTAAGCATCCTCCATATATGGCATGAGCAATCTGGAATATTACTATAACTATTACTAGGCTCATTATATTAGCACTGTATTTTAAAACATCAGGATCATTTGTAAATAATCTGAATATATCTTTTCCTAATATGGCATATATAATTGAAATCATTATAGAAGCTATAAGCCCCATTCTTCTACAAATACTTCCGTATATCTTAGCTAGGTCTGGTCTTTTCTTACCTAAATTTTGTCCAATAAGAGCAACACCTGCCACAGCTAAACCATCACCTAAAGAGAATGAGATATTTATTATATTCATTCCAATTTGATGTGCAGCAAAGGCGCTTGTCCCTAAATTAGCAATTATTAAACTATATAATAAAAATCCTGTTCTCATAAATATTTGTTCCACAAAAGAAGAGGAACCTACTGAAAATAAACTCTTAAGTGAATTTTTATCTATATTAAAGTTCTTTTTAAAAGATTTTATATTTAAAAATCCATCTGAATGACTAATTGAATAGATAGACATAAAAAATGCCACCATAGTCCCTAGCACTGTTGCAATTGCTGCTCCTGCTACCCCTAAAGCTGGAAATCCAAACTTTCCTCCAATTAATAAATAATTAAATACTACATTTACAAGATTAGATGCTAAGTTTGTTCTCATTGCTATTTTCGTATTACCACAACCTCTTTGTGCTGCATTAATAACTAAACTAACTACATTAAAAATAAGACCACCCATTATAATTCTAAAGTATATTACAGAAAATCCATGAGTATCACTTTGACTTCCTGCAAATCTTAAAAATGGCTCTGCAAAAATTATTGCCAATGCACTTATTATAATTGATAGTCCAACTGTAATTATTAAAGCTTGAAATAATGTGTTATTCGCTCTTTTTCTATCACCTTCACCTTTTCTCCTTGCTACAACTGAACTTACAGCAATATTTAATGATATAAATAGAGTTAAACATAAAAATTTTGGCTGGGTTGTAAGTCCTACTGCAGCTATAGCATATGAACCTAAAGTTGAAACCATAATAGTATCTATAAAAGATACCATAGCAACTAAAAACGATTCCACTGTAGATGGCCAAGCTACCTTTATAGCTTTTCTAACAAGAGTCTTTGTTTTAGGAATTTCATCAATAACCTGTAAGTTATTTATTATATTTTTGATTGAAAATACCTTATCTATTAATAGCTCTCTATCTTCTATACTATTAATGACCTCTTCCCCATTGTTGTTCATTTATTATACATCCCCTTTAATTAATGGTTTTTTTACAAACTATTAACATTATATCACTAACTTCCAAATAGGTCCAATTTTTATGGTATAAAAAAACACCTACATTTACTGTAAGTGTTTTTAGCACCTTGAAGGTCCAGTTATTTTACAATTAATCCACGTATCATACTTGTATCATACTTTGCATCTAAAAGCCCTGTAGTTGCATCAGAGTTTTCCATTACTATTATAGTAATATCATTCAAAATATCATATTCAGTATTTGAATTAAATCCATCTATTATTCCACTATGTCTTATGATACCATCATTAACAAAAAGTCCAAAACCATATCCATCAACAGCTGTAACCATTTGATTATAAGACTGATCTGATACAATGTTTCCTTTATGGAATGCTCTCATCCAACGGAACATATCAAAAATATTTGAATAAATGTTACCTGCTGCATAAGTAAACTCTGGATTTGCCTTAATTACTCCTGACTCAGCACTTCCATGCCCTTTTGCATCTGACTCTTCTGCTTTCATACTGCTTGTCACCATTCCAGCTGGCTCAAATAAATTTTTATTTATATACTCTTCATAAGATAAACCACTTGCTTGTTCAATAATAAGTCCAAGAAGATAGTAATTAGTATTACAGTAATCATAAGCTCCTCCTGGTTGGAAATATAAATCAGATAAATTTAAGTCTTTTAAAATTAATTCCTTTGACCATCTTGCATCTTCAACATACTTATCAAAATACGTATTATTTCTATAATCATTTAAAATACTTAAACTTTCTTCTGACCTCATAAAAACTTCTGCTTCATTTAAATAATCAGGAATTCCAGATCTCATCTGTAGTAATTCTCTTACTGTAATTATAGACCCATATTCATAATCTGGGAAATACTTATCTATAGTTTCATCTAAATCAACTTTATTTTGCTCCACTAATTGCATTATTGCAGCTGCTGTAAACTGCTTAGTATTAGATGCAATAGCAAAACGAGTTGTTAATGTATTTTCTCTATTTGTATCAGCATATCCATATGCCTTAGCAAATTTTATTTCATCACCTACTGCTACAAGTGCTACCCCTTGAAACTCCCTTATTGCAGCTTCCTGGTCTAAAAATTCTTCTACATTTTCATATCCAGCTTCAACAATTTTATCTACATCTTTATATTCTGTTTCTACTGGTTCACTTTCAAATCTATATTGTTCAACTTTATATTGTTCAATATTTCGTTCTTCAACTGATTCTTCAGCAACATTATTATCACTTTTTTCTTCTTGCTCTGCTACACCCTCTCTAATAATATTAATCTGTGCATCAGTTACAGTTTTTTCACTACTGCAAGCAGTTAAAGTTAAAATTGAACTTATAGTAAGTCCTATTACTAATAAAACATATCTTTTTTTCATAATTCCCCCGCATAGGTCTGTAGTATTTTTGTCTTTTATAAAAAATAAATTGTGTCCTTAACAATTTTATAACAAATTATTCGTTAATTCCATAGTAAATATATTTTTTTTAAATATATTTCACAATTAATTCATCTAAAAATCTATATGTGATATTCTCTCTTATTTATATTATCAATGTCTTCATTCTATACTCATTTAAATATATTTGGTAAAATATAACTATAAAGTCATTTAAAATTTAATTTTCTATGGAGGAAACTTATATATGACTAAGCTACTTTACAAAACAGTATCTAATATTCTATCTAAATATGATTTTAATTACTCTATAATCTTTAAAGATTTAAGCTCATCAGAAACTATTTCATGGCATTATCATTCTAAAGGTTCTGAAATACTAAGTTTTCCATCTGCTAGTACAATAAAGATTTTTATAGCAATAGAAGCTTATAATCAAATAAATAAAGGAATTATTTTTGAAGATGATGTAATTCTCATAGAGGATAATATGAAGGTAGGTGGATCTGGCATTATATCTAAATATTCAAAAAATCTAGAGATATCTATAGGAAAACTTATTTATCTAATGATGACAGAAAGTGATAATACCGCTACAAATATTCTTATAAACATCTTAGGTATGGATAATATAAATGTAATGATAAAGAAACTTTCCATAAATAATTCTTTTTTAAATAGAAAGATGATGGACTTTAATGCAATAAAAAATGGTTTTGACAACTACACTTGTGCCTATGATTTAGCAACTGTTTTAGAACAATTATATAAAAATACATGTATTAATGAACACTATGATAACTTAATATTAAGTACTATGACTAATTGCAGAAATAATAGTAAGATTCCTAGTAAGTTACCATCGAAAATAAAGATTGCACATAAAACTGGTGAGTTAGATTATATAGAAAATGATGCAGCAATAGTATTTACAGCCTATGGAGATTATATACTCACTATTCTTACTGAAGGTTTAGATAATGAAAAAGAAATTAAGATAATTAGTGAAATCTCTAAAATTATATATGATTCATATATTTATAATAAAAAGATTTTCACTTCTATCTCTTTTAATTAAAATAGGAACCATGTGCTACTATTTTACTTATAGTAAATTGGTAAACATGGTTCCTTACAAATATCAATATTTTATTAACCTATATTTTACTATAGCATTTAAAATATATAACCTATTTAAGGCTATATTCTATTAATTAAACATTTCCCTTTTAAATAAACTCTTTTTATATTAGAAGCATCACTAAATTCAACTACAGGAATTCCACTACTAACAATGAAATCTGCGTCTTTTCCTATTTCTAAAGAGCCAATTTTCTCTTCTATTCCTAATACCTTAGCTGCATTTAAAGTAATCAATGATAAAGCTTCATTTTCATCATATCCACTACCTATTAATTTATCAATCACTGGCTTTGAAATTATCATTAACTCAGGTGAACCCTTTGCTTCTTTATCATTAAAATTTAGCCACGATACACCTTCATATGGTGGTAAATACGCATCTGTGGCAATAGCAACTAATATATTATTTTGAATCAATTTTAAAATATCTTCAGGTGAATTTGGTTTTAAGTGAGTACCTCCTAAAGGTGTAGCAACTATTGATATTTTATTTTTACTAACTTCATTTATCTCATCGTCGGTAATTCCATGGCCATGATGAATGACATCAAAATTTGCTTTTATAGCCATTTCTATAGCATCTTTTCCTGCTACATGGCATCCAATTCTTTTACCTTTACTATGAAATACTTGTACTATATTTTCTAACTCTTCTTGTGTATAAATAACTTCTCCAGCTCTTGGGACAATATCTTCTGTTAAATTTGCTGGAGTTGCGTTTATAAATATATTTTCTCCAGGATAATCACTTTTCTCTATTAAACTATTAATTATTTTATCTTCTATAAGCTTGTCTTTATCTACTGAATTATTTCCTGTAACAGCTGTAAAGTTTACTAACTCTTCAAAGCCAATAGTTATGCTATTACAGGAGAACACTATATTTACTGGTAAATCCTTTGCTAATTTTTTAAAGTCTTCTACTGATAATAAAGTCATTGGTGAGCCACAAATTTGCTCTCCAAAAGTGGTTACCCCTGCCATTAGAGATTTTAAAACTAAAGCTTTTTGAGCTATATTATAAGTCTCGCTTGTTACTGGATAAACTGTTGATGGAGCATATTCTAAAAGATGTGTATGACAATCTATTAATGAAGGTGTAATAACTAGATTTCCTAAATCTTCTATATCTAGCCCCTTATATTTACTAATTATAACTTTTTCTTTACCTATATCAATTATTTTATCTTCCTTAATTACCATTGCTCCATTAATTATGGTTTTATCTTTACCAACCGTTACTATTTTCTTCGCTTTTATAATATATTCTCTACTCATATTTACCTTCAAATTATAAATGGTGTCAAAACTAAAGCTATAATTAAACAACTAACTAATCTAATAGCTGCACCTAGTAAAGCTGCATATAAAGCTTCTTTTTCATTTAAATCTGAATGTTCTTTCCATGTTACAGGTATTTGTCCGAACAATACTGATAACGGGAATCCTGAATTGGCAAGAACAAATCCACCTACAATAAGTGCTGGTGCTACATTACTCATCTCAGCTAATTGAGCCATAGCTAATGTTGGACTTGCTAGAATCGAAACTATACCTGTTGCAGGTTCAATTTTTAACCATTGTAAGCATGTAGTCATAGCATTAGATATTATAGCCCAAATACCAAAGTAATCTAATATACCAATCATAGTAAATACCGCTGCAACTGCTGGAATTATTACTAAGAATAAAAGATAAGCTCCCTCTTTTGCAGAGCTAAATAGTGTATCTAAAAACTTAGTTTCTGGAGTAAATCTTGGTAATTCTTCTAAGTCTACAGCTTTAGTATCTCTATATACTGTTTTAGACAAAATAAGTGGAACTAATATTATTGGTAAAAATACCGCTACAATAACTAATGGTAAAGCTTTTATATTAAATTTTGTCAACACTACTAATCCTAAGACTAATGTAGCAAAGGATTGTGGAGATTGTATCATAGTTGCAATAGCAATTTTTTGTTCTCCCTTTGTAGCTTTAGCTTTAACTAATACAGGCCCTGCAATAGCTCCAGCTGCATTAATATCCCCTAAAACATTATAAACACTTGGAATAATAACAGATGGATTGATTTTAAAGAACTTCATTATAGGAATAAAAATTCTTATTAAAGCATCAGTAAACCCTAACCTCTCTAAAATCCTACCTACAATTACACTAATAATTATAGCTACACCAACTTCACTAAGCAAAAACACATCAACTACTATAGGAAATACTTGTTTTGTAATACTATCAAAAAGTCCAGATAAAGAATCTGGAGATACTAGTAGAACAATAAAAGATAAGATTACTAAAAATAATCCAACCACTTCTATCGCCTTCCATTTGCTTCTAGTTGATTTAATCTGACTCATCTTTCTCCCCTATATAATTTAATCCTTAATATATACTATAAATATCTCCTGTAAACAGTTACTTATTTTTATGCTAATACTATCTCACTATTTTTACTTTTACAAAAAAATAAACAACATCTACCTATAAAATAGATGTTACTTTTATTAAATTTATTAAATTATTTTTTCTTATTTCTAGCGTCTATTATTACTCCAACAAGAGTTCCTAAACATACGCCGATAATTACTTGATTATAGATAGCTCCAAGCAAAAGACCTATTATCATACAAAGAGCTAAAAAGCTTATTGCACTACTTTTTTCATTTTTACCTTTACTTTTAGAACTAACTCTTCCTTTGTTTTTACCTTTCCCCATTAAATTCTCCTCCTAAGTACTATTACTATTAATAATAATACATTTAGCTAATTATTGCTATAGTTATATTACTTATTTTAACTTATTAAATCCAGTAATTAAGCAACTCCTAAGCTTTCTATTTTTTCTATTTCCCATTGGCCTTTATCTATTTTAAAAGTAATTCTATAAAGATAGCCAGCAACAGGACTATGGTATTTGTCTCCTTTTAAATATTATTCTCAACTAGATAAATATTAATTATTAAAGTGGTCTAATTCTAATATCTTCAAAATTTTATATTCTGGTATTTTAGTTATAGGAATAAACTCCTTTGGATTCTCATCATAAATTGCAATTGATTTTTCAAACCAAGCAACATCTCTCCATTTACCACATTTATAACCAGCATTATGATATATTCCAATTTTTTTAAAACCTAAGCTAATCTGTAACTTTTCACTTTTATCATTTGGCAATGTTACACATCCATATATCGTTCTTACTCCTTGAATCTTTAACAACTCTATAAGCTTTAAACAAAGAATTTTACCAATACCCTTTGATGTATAATTAGCATCAATATAAATTGATAGTTCAGCACCCCATTGATATGCTGCTCTTTCTTTATATCTATTGGCGTAAGCATAAGCGATAATTTTACCCTCTTCTTCATAAACTAAATAAGGATATAGTGTAATAATTTCTTTAACCCTTTCTTTAAACTCTTCTTTATTTGGAAGTTCATATTCAAATGTAATTGCAGTGTCAATATATTGCTTATAAACTTTCAATATCTCTGTGCTATCATTAATAGTTGCTAATCTTACTGCCATGTTCCTCTCCAATCTAAATTCTTATCTTAACTAAAATATAATTTATTAACTGAAATTTTTCTTTCTATTAATTAAACTCATTTTCATTATAGTATTCTATACTCTTAATTATTCCAAACCGGTGAACATATAGCATTATATCAACTCCATTTAAATTTACTAATTTTATAAGTATAACAATAGATATATAATTTTATGCTATCACAAATTACAAATCTATTTCATAAACCTATATATAACAACTTTAAATACACTCTAAGTATTATATAGAAAAGCAAAAAAGGAGCAATTGCTCCTTTTTACTTTTTTATTATTTATTTAATATTACTTTTTTAGTTAAAACATCATACCCAGTATAAGCTAATGCTAAAACTGCTGTTAATAGTCTTTCATGACCTAAAGATTCTGTAGTTGCTTTTGCAAGTTCTCTACTATGTCCTCTTATTTCACAATTAGAAATTGAAATATAAGGATGTATAGTTGGTGTAACATAGCTTACATTACCTATGTCGCTTGATCCTCCACCAGTCTTAGGTGCATGAATTTCTGTGATACCTAGACTTCTTAGGTTTTCATTGAAAGCTTCTGATAAAACTTCATTAGTATTTAAATCATCATAAGGAAGCTCATATCTATCCATTTCAAGTTCACAGCCAGTCATTAATGCTGCTCCTCTTGCAATATTCTTAACCTTTTCTAAAACTTCAGTAACTGTAGCTTTTTTTGCTGCTCTTATATAGAATTGAGCCACTGCTCTTTCTGGAACTATATTTGCTGCAACTCCACCTTCAGTAATAATTCCATGCATTAATACGTCTTTAGTTACATGTTGTCTTAAAGCATCAATACCATTAAACAATTGTATTACTGCATTTAATGCATTTATACCTTGTTCTGGACAAGAAGCTGCATGAGCTGTTTTTCCTTTGAAAGTAAATTGAATTGGATAAAGAGCACTACTTGTACCACTAGCATAAGTCTTATCATTTGGATGAACCATCATTGCACAATCAAGCTCATCAAAAGCTCCTTTTTCAACCATAATTACTTTTGCACCATTCGTTTCTTCTGCCGGAGTTCCATAAACTATTATTTTTCCTCCAACTTGGTCTATTATTTTACTTAAAGCAATACCTGCACCTGCTGATATTGTACCAATCATATTATGTCCACATCCATGTCCTATTCCAGGTAGTGCATCATACTCACATAAATAACCAACAGTTAGTCCTGGTTTACCGCTATCAAAAGTTGCCTTAAATGCAGTATCCATATCTAAATATTTTTCTTCAACTGAAAAATTATGTTCCTTTAAAAGTTTTGTTAAAACTTCTACTGCTTTATACTCTTCATTTCCTAACTCTGGGTTTTCATATATATAATCACTTATTTCACATAATCTCTCTTTTATTTTAGTACCTTCTTGAAATAAAATCTCTTTCATTTACTTTATCTCCTTATGCCCAATTTATCATCATTGCAACAGTAATAAATCCTATGCTTAATGTGAACATTACTGCTTGTATTGGAAGTATCCATTTAAGCCATTTAGAATATGGAACACCAGCTAATCCTAATGAAGCTATTAATATTCCTGATGTTGGGAAGATTGCATTTGAGAATCCATCACCTAATTGGAATATTAAAACTGATAATTGTCTTTGAACTCCAACCAAATCTCCAAGTGGTGCTAAAAGCGGCATAGTTACAGCTGCTTGTCCTGAACCTGAGATTATGAAGAAGTTTACTATCATTTGAACTATGTACATTAAATATGCAGCTATTAATGATGGAAGCTTTCCAATAAGACCAACTAATCCAAATAACACTGTATCTATTATTTGAGCATTTTCTGCTAATATTACTATTCCTTTAGCACAACCTATTATTACAGCTGCACCAATCATTCCTTTTGCACCTTCTATAAATGCATCTGCCATATCATTAACTGATAATCTTCCAATTATACCTGAAATTAATCCCATTGCTAAGAATACAGCTGCAATTTCTGAAATATAGAATCCTTTTGCTAATACTCCCCATACAATAACACCAATAGATACTGCTAAAAGAGATAATATAACTTTATGTTTTATTGTAAATTCTTCATGACTATTTACATTTAAATCTAACTTTTCTTTTTTCTTTTTATCTGATTCATACACTAAACTCTTAGTTGGATCTTTTTTAATTTTCTTTGCGTATAGCATTAATAGTATTATTCCCACAGTTGTAGTAATGCACCATGCTATAGTACGGAATCCAACACCAGAACCTACCTCTACACCTGCAATATTTTGTGCTATATGTACTGTAAATGGGTTTAACATTGCTGTTGAAAATCCTAATATACATGCAAGATATGTAACGGCCACAGTTAATATACTGTCATATCCTAATGCTAGCATAAGCGGAAGTAATAATGTTATAAATGGTATAGCTTCCTCTGACATACCAAAAACAGCTCCACCAATTGAGAATATAAATGTAAGTATAGGTATTATTAATATTTCTCTACCTTTTAGTTTATCAACTAATTTAACTATACCAAGATCTATAGCTTTAGTTCTTGATACAACATTTATTGCTCCACCTACTATAAATAAAAATGCAATTATTTCTGCTGCACTTATTATACCTTCAAAAGGTGCTTGTAAAATTGCAAATAAACCTTGTGGATTACTTTCAATATAACTGAATGTTCCATCTACTACTACAGTCCTACCTGCTTCATTTACAACCCTTTCATACGCTCCTCCTGGAACAAAGTAAGTAGCTACTGCCACTAAAAGTATAATTCCAAAAATTATTACTAAAGTATGTGGCATTTTAATTTCTTTTTTCATGACATCATCAGAATTATTCTGTTTCTTTTGTAAATTTAACATTTTCATCCCCCCGTTTTTTATAAGTATTAAAAAAGAGCCTTAAGCTTATCACTTAAGACTCTAATAAATTCAGTACTAATACCTTATCTAAAATTAACTTTAGTGATAGCTCATCATAACAGACGTTATGACAGTGTTATGCATATTCTACATAACCCCAACGAAATAACCTTAAAGCCTCAGTTATTCGTTTCGGCGACACCTCCTTTCACTTTGCACTCGTGCTTAATCTTATTGCAAAGCTACTATTAAATATCGCAACCTCTATCTTATTTTTATTAAATTATCTATGTATAATTATACATTGTTCGACTTAATAATGCAAGTTTTTTATAAACCTCTAATTTATACTAATAAATCCTAGTTTTATACTTTTCCAACTCTTCATTTAATCTTTGTATCTCTTCATCTTTTTCCCTTAACTTATTTTCATAGTAATTTTCTTTATCTCCAAGATTATTATTTAACATGTTTATTAATGAAGCCATTTCATCAGCACTTCCCACTATTCTATTAAAAAGTAAAAGATTAGATTTTAATATCTCTGGAATTTCATGATGTGAATATCTAAGTCTATGGTCTATTTCCCCATACCCCTCTTCAAATATAGTTCTTACTTGAATTTCAGCAATAACCTTTTGATTTGTTGGATAACATTCTACTAAGTAATGTACTGACCTATATCCAGATTGCCTTGATCTTACCTCTATCCCTAAATCATCAAATATTAATCTATCGTCTCCATCTCTTATATTTGCAGTTATTTCAATAACCTTCCATGTGTTTACTATAAAATCGTGTATATCTTTCCATTGGTCCTTAAATATATGTAAAACTCTTATTCCTATTAAATCTGTTATCTCATTTTTATAATTATCTACATTAAAATAAAAATCTTTTCCATTTTTTATTTTTCTATCTTCTGTTTTTCTTATTATCTTTTCAATAAGTCTTTCAGGATTTTTTATTCTTGATTTAACAGAATGTATATTCTCATTTGAACGTAATATATTTGCAATAAAATCTGCTTGAGTTTCATATGAACTTTGGTATTTTACAAAGTCGTCATACACTTTCTCTAATTCTTCAAAATCTATATTATTTCTATCTATATACTCTTCTACATAAGGATATTTCTTTAAATAAATTTCTTTATGTAACCTATTCATTCTTATACCTCCCTAATGCTAAGCATTAAATCAACAATTGTATTTTATCATATTATAATACATGTTTCATTTCATATTATGTTAATCTTTTAAATCTAAAGCTCATTTTGTTTAAAACAAATTTACCATTTCCTTTTTATGTAAAATATGTTAAGCTTATATTGTATTTTTATTTACAACATATGGAGGTAATTTTACAAATGTATACTCTTCGCTTGAAAAAGGCAAATAATTACAAAATAACTTTAAGAAATATGACTTATGAAGATGTCGTTAAATTTCAAGAAATTAAAAATAAAAGAATTAAAGATATATATAAATTAGCTATATTTGTAATGTTTGGTTTGATGGGATTAGTAACTTTAATGATTCATTTATATAATTTAAGCTTACACTAATTATATATTTTTATGGTCCTAATAATTCATTTCAAAATACTGCTTTTCTTCTATTCAAAAAACTTCAATATTATCCTCTAAATCTTTAATACTTCCATGCTATTCAAAAGTAGTTTTTATAGTAAAATGTCTTGGAAGCCTTGAAGCCCTAACCCTAAACTTCTCTCGTATATCCTTTCTTAAATATTATAATCTAGTTTTAAACATATAAAAAACCCTAAAGGTTGTACAAAAGCCTTTAGGGTAAAATATTAAGCAGTTTCTTTTAAACTGTTAGTATTCTTATTTTTCTTAGCAAACTGTGGTAGGATAAATCCTAATAATATTAATATAAATGGTGTTACTATGTTTAATATTAATTGGAACTTGTCCTCTGAATACATACCACCTATACAAGCAAATGCAGTGAATGCAAAACACCATATTCCTATTATTATTCCAAGAGTTTTATTTTTTACGAAATAATATTCTCTTTCGAACTTATCTCCAGCTTTCTTTAATGCAATATATGCAACAAATACCCATAAATATCTTAGTGGCATACATACTGCATTTAACTTAACAAGCCATCTTACTAATTCATCAACACTTCCAATTCCCATTGCTGGAACTATTATAAGTATTGATACAATTACAAATATTAGCTTATGTCCATTTACATATGCTCCATTTTCATTTTTAGCAAATAATTTTTCTGGGATATACTTTCTATCACCACTGTTAAGTAACATACGTAAAGGTGCGTCTATTGATATTATTAAAACAGCAAATTGACCTATCATATTTGTAATAGCATAAAGAATTACAAATAGATTTCCTAGTTTATAGTATTCACCTAGTTTTTGGAATGCATAGTATGCTCCATTTGTCATTAAGTCTTTTGGAATATTGTTTGAATCTATCATTAATCCTAATGATATAGTTCCAAGTATTGCAGTTACAGCAACCATTACTGCAAGAGCTATCATTCCTCTTGAGAATCCTTTAGCTGGATCCTTCATTTGATTTACATATGGTGATATTTTTTCACATCCACCAACTGCAAATACTAAAATTGAAAGACTTGTAAAGAATGCACCATCAAATTTAGGCATAAATGTACTCCATGACCAATCAATTTGATTTAATTGTACATTTGTAATAGCAGGCGCTGCTAACATTAATAAAATGAATAGCATTGACATTATAAACATTGATGAACCTGCTAAAGCTGATAATTTCTTTAATGGATTAATTCCTTTACCTGCAATATATAATGCAACTATAAAGACAATTAAACAGCTAACTTGTAGTAATACCGGATTCATTTGACTAATTCTACCATCTTGGAAAATAGCCCAGCTTGATGCTATCATAAAGCTATTTGGCTTTTGTGATAAGTATGGCATATGGACAATCCAGTATGTCCATCCTGCAAAGTAAGCAATTTTAGGATTTATAGTTTCTCCAACCCATGAGCTAACTCCTCCCCCATGGCTTTTAAATGCAGAACCTAGTTCTCCAACCATTAACGCATATGGTACAAAATATATAGCAAAGATAATAATCCATGCTACTATTGCTTGCAGTCCATTATACTCTGAGAATCCGTTAATTACGTTACCAAATCCCCAAACTCCAGAGAATGCCATTAACGCAAGACTATACCACATAATCTTCTTATTGTTGTTTTCAGTCATATTATGACCCCCTCTTTTGTAAAAAACTTTAGCTAATCTTTAGCCCTAACTATTTTACCACTTTTTTATCATAAAAAGTATAATTTTCTATATTTTTTATAAAAAATTAAACGCTACATAAAATAAAAGCAAGTCAAAAAATTTCTTTTTGACCTGCTTATAAATAAATTTCTATTTTATATTCTTACCTTTATTATAGTACTCTTCCATTATATCCTCTGGAACCATATTTCCACCTGTTGCCCAAACTATATGTGTTGCATTTTTCATGTTTTTTATTCCTTCTTTTTTAATATAATCCTTACCTTTAGGTGAAATTTCAATATTATATGGACCTAGCATACCAGCTAAAGCACTTGGCTCTAGTCTAATATTTTCTAAATCTATTGTCTTATATAAATATTTATACATTCTTTCATCTGTAATAGTGTAACTACCGCTAATAAACGGTTCCATAATGTTTCCTACAAAACTTGATGCTCTTCCTACTGCTAACCCATCAGCATCAGTTTTATTATCAATATTAAAATCTTGAACACATATCTTATCATGATAGCCTGTGGAAAGTCCTAATATCATGCATGGTGAGTGAGTAGGCTCTGCAAAGAAGCAATGCGCATTATCTCCAAATACTTCTTTAATACCAAAAGCAACCCCACCAGGTCCTCCTCCAACTCCACATGGCAAGTATACAAATAGCGGATGTTCTTTGTCTACTTTTATTCCAAGCTCTTCAAATTGCTTCTTTAAACGAAGTGCTGCTACCGAATATCCTAAAAATAGCGTTTTAGAATTTTCATCATCTACAAAATAACAGTATTCATCTGCTTCAGCTTGTTTACGTCCTTCAGATACAGCTTTACTATAGTCATCTTTATATTCAACTACAGTAACACCTTTGCTTCTCAGCATATCTTTCTTCCATTTCTTTGCATCAGCAGACATATGAACTGTAGCTTTAAATCCTAATTTTGCAGCCATAATTCCAATAGATAATCCTAAATTACCAGTTGATCCTACAGCTATGCTGTACTTAGAAAATAATTCTTTAAATCTATCTTCTGCTAATATGCTGTAATCATCCTCTAATTCTAACATTCCTTTTTCTATAGCAAGTGACTCAGCAAAATGAAGAACCTCATAAATTCCTCCCCTAGCCTTTATCGATCCTGATATTGGTAATTTGCTATCGCATTTTAAATATATGTCTCCTTGAATTTCTTCACCTGACTCTTCATTTAAGTATTTATGCATATTACTTATTTTTACTATTGGAGATTCAATTATTCCATTTAAAGCTTTTGTATCTGAAAAAGCTATAGCAAGGTACGGGGCAAACCTTTCCCAACGCTTTGCTACGTCTGCTATATCATCCATTGAAAATCTGCATTGTTCAATTGCTTTTTCTGCTTCTATTTTGTTTGGATTAATGAATACTGTTTCTTTTAATTCTATTAAATCCTTGATTATTGGGAACTCTCTTATCCAATCTGACATTGCTCTATCTAAAATCATTACATTACCTCTTCTACTAAAATTTAAAGTATTCCCGTAAGAACATTTATCCACCTACTTAAGATTAAATGAACGGTAAACACCACTATAATTTCCAATATTGTACTACAAGTCGTTGCAACAACAATTCTGTTAAGTTATACTTAACAATTTCAAGTTAATATTAACAGTAAATATGTTTTTTGTAAATATATATCGCTAAAAAAATTAATTAATACTTAACACTATCATTTTTAACCTTAACTGATTATTTACCTTTATCAACCTAAGTATCTATCATCAGTTAATGCTTTTTATTAAACAACTATAGAAAAAATAAAAAGGAGCTTAACAGCCCCTTTTTTTAATATTTATCAAGTTTTAACCGACTTCTAGTTAAACTATACTTAACACCTTGTAATAAATTAAAAGCTTGGTGGTGTTACTGCAAATATTACTTTTGCAAGTTTTGTATCTATATTTTCCCACTTATGATCTGTCATTGGAGGAATACGAATACTATCTCCTTCATCTAAAGAATATCTTATACCCGCTACAATTATATCTACTCTTCCTTCAATTACATATGCTACCTCTTCACCTTTATGACTTTCTGCTTTCTCTACAGATTTACTGTTATTTGGAATTTCCATCATACAAAACTCTATTGACCCTAAAGTATTTGGAACTAATAAATCATATCTTACATCACTTTGATTAGGAAATCCTATAGTTTTCCTATTATTTTTTCTTACAACTAACTCTTCTTTTTCTGAGTCTTCCTTAAAAAAATAAAATAATGGAACATCTAGAGTATTAGCTATAGCCCTTAATGTATTTATTGATGGATTTACAAGACCACGTTCTATCTGACTTAACATAGAGGCTGTAATTCCTGATTTCTTTGATAACTCTCTTACACTTGTATTTCTTGCATTTCTAAAATCTTGAATTTTTTTACCTATGTTTAACTCTTCCATATTACTACCTCTATCTTTATATTTTTATATATTATAACATACTAACTTTCTATTTTGTAGCATCTGGAGTAGTAGATAGATATTGAATAATAAAAAATAACCTGATAAGTAAATTTACTTATCAGGCTATTCTATGTTTTTTTAAACTTAATTTCTATTACTTCATTAACTTACAAATATTATTTGCAAAGTCTACTGGGTCTTCTATGCTTAAGCCTTCTACTAATAAAGCTTGGTTGTATAGAATATTTGTGTATAATGCAAACTTGTCTTTATCATTTTCAAAACTTTCTTTTAGTGAGTTAAATACTTCATGATTTGGATTTATTTCTAAAACCTTATCTGCTTTTACACCTTCATTGTTTGGCATTGAATTTAGAACCTTTTCCATTTCAATTGAAATTTCCCCTTCTGATGATAAACATACAGGGTGGTTCTTTAATCTCTTAGAAACTTTAACTGATTTAACCTTACCATTTAAAGCTTCTCTCATTGATTCAAATAAATCTTTGTTTTCTTCACTTATAGCTTCATCTTTTTCATCTGCCTCTATACCTAAATCACCACTTGAAACTGACTTAAATTCTTTTTCTTTATAGTTCATAAGCATTTTTATAGCAAATTCATCGACTTCTTCAGTAAAGTAAAGAATTTCATATCCTTTATCCTTAACTAATTCAGTTTGTGGAAGCTTTTCAATTCTTTCATTTGATTCCCCAACTGCATAGTAGATGTATTTTTGATCTTCTGGCATTCTTTCTACGTATTCAGCTAAAGTAACCATCTTCTTTTCTTTTGAAGAATAGAACATTATTAAATCTTGTAGAGTTTCCTTATTAGCACCGAATTCCTCATAAACACCAAATTTTAATTGTCTTCCAAATGTCTTATAGAACTTATCATAAGACTCTCTATCATTTTTAAGCATATTTTCTAATTCATTTTTAATTTTATTATTTATGTTCTTAGCAATACGCTTTAATTGTCTATCATGTTGTAATAATTCTCTTGAGATATTAAGAGATAAATCTTGTGAATCTACAATACCTTTAACAAATCCAAAGTAATCTGGTAAAAGGTCTCCACATTTCTCCATTATTAATACACCATTTGAATAAAGCTCTAAGCCCTTTTCATAGTCTTTAGTGTAATAGTTAAATGGTAAGTTTTCTGGAATATAAAGAATTGAATTATAGCTTACCATACCATCAACACTTATATGGATATGTTTTAATGGTTTATCAAAACCAAATCTTTTTTCCATATAGAAGTTGTTGTAATCTTCGTCTGTAAGCTCAGATTTGTTTCTTCTCCAGATTGGAACCATACTATTTACAGTTTCTTCTTCTTTATACTCTTCATAATCACTTTCTGAACCTTCTTTAAGCTTTGACTTAGTTACGTCTAACTTAATTGGATATCTTATAAAGTCAGAATACTTCTTGATTAATGATTTTATTCTATATTCATTTAAGTATTCATCAAAATTTTCATCTTCAGTGTTTTCTTTAAGATGTAATATTATATCTGTACCATATGAATCTTTTGTAGCATCTTCTATTGAATATCCATCAACGCCTTCTGATTCCCATTTATAAGCTTTATCACTTCCAAAAGCTTTTGTTATTACAGTAACTTTATCTGCAACTAAGAATGCTGAGTAGAATCCTACACCGAATTGACCAATTATATCATACCCATCTTTTATTTCATTTTCTTCTTTAAACTTAAGAGATCCACTTTTTGCTATAGTTCCTAAGTTTTCTTCTAAGTCTTCTTTTGTCATACCAATACCTGTATCAGATATTGTTAATGTCTTAGCTTCTTTATCTTGTGTTATTTTAATAAAATAATCTTCTTTATTAAATGTAAGCGAACTGTCACTTAAACTTTTATAATAAATTTTATCAATAGCATCACTTGCATTCGATATTAACTCTCTTAAAAATATCTCTCTATGTGTATAAATAGAGTTAATAACAATATCTAATAATCTCTTTGATTCTGCTTTAAATTGCTTCTTTTCCAATTTAAATCTCCCCTTCTACTGTAAAGATATTTTTATTAGCACTCTACTTAGCTGAGTGCTAATCACAATTTATGTTATATCATTTTTTCAATTTATTGTCAATCTATCTAATTTGACAGTATTTTCTCAAAAAAAGTCGTATTTATTTATTTCTTAAAATTAACATCAAAAAGCTAAGAATTATACATGTAATTAATAAGCTCCTATTTTTACTTTAACTAACCTACATTTACCATAAAGATTTTATATCCTATGAACAGTAATATAAATTTATATTTAATATTGATAGATAAAAAATATAGCCATAATTATAAACTACCTTCCTCTTTGTCTATAACTATGAGCTATAAAATTATCTTTTCTACTTTATATTAAATATATAAGATATTCTTAAAAATAACAAATCTTTACATGCATTTATATTGCATTTATTGCTGAATATTATAGTATACAGCTCCCACTAATCCTGCATTATTACCTAGTTCTGCAGCTTCTACTCTTAAATTTTCTCCAAACCTCTTCATCACATTTTCTAATACATATTTTCTTAAAGGTTTTATAAAAAGTTCTTCTTGTTTACTGACCCCTCCGCCAATTATAATAATTTCAGGATTAAATATATGAACTAAACTTACTAATCCTTTTCCAATATTAATAATCCATTCATCTAATATTTCTTGAAGCTTTTTATTTCCTCTTGATACTTCTTCAAAAATAACCTTTCCATTTAAATCTTCTTTTTTAAATGAAAGAATATCTAACTCTTCAAATTTATCTCTAACTATTTTTATTAAAGCCGTTGTAGAAGCATATTGTTCATAACATCCTATATTACCACAAGTACACTTTTTTCCTTCTGAATTTATAGAAAAATGACCTAGTTCACCTGCAATTCCTATACTACCAAGAAGTATATTAGAGTCTACAATAATTCCTCCTCCAACCCCTGTGCCTATAGTAACTCCTACAATATTTTTATAACCTCTGCCTTTTCCTACCCATTGTTCACCTATAACCATACAGTTAGCATCATTTACAACAGTTGTCTTTATATTATATATCTCTTCTAACTCTTTTTTTATCTCTGTACCACACCAGTTTTTTATATTTCCCCCTACACCAATTATGGTACCTGTATTACTATTAACTTGTCCAGTTGCAGAGACTCCTATGCCTTCTATAGACTTCATATCAATATAATTTTCTCTTATAAATATTTCTATAGACTTTTTTACTGTATCAAATATTGGAGTTTCATAACTATCAAAAGCTACATCATAACTATTACTTAAGAGTATTTTTCCCTCTTCTGTTACCATTCCAATCTTAACAGCAGTTCCACCTATATCTATTCCTAAATACATATTTCCACCTTCTAACTTATAGCTTTTATAAATCTATTTGTTATTTCTAAAGGTCTAGTAATAGCTCCACCAACAACTACTGATGTAGCTCCTAATTCAAGCATTTTCTTAGCTTGTTCTGGATAATGAATTCTTCCTTCTGCAATTACAGGAATTTTTATAGAATTCACAAGATTTTCTACTAACTCATAATCTGGTCCATCAAGCTTAGTAGTATAGCTTGTATATCCACTTAAAGTAGTTCCAACCATATCTACTCCTGCTTTCCAAGCGTTAATACCTTCTTCTAAGTTTGATATATCCGCCATTAACAATACTCTAGGATATTTTTCTTTTATAGCTTTTATAAATTCCTCTACTGTTCTGCCATCTTTTCTCTTTCTTAATGTACAGTCAAGTGCTATTATATCCGCTCCTGCTTCAACAAGCTGGTCTACTTCATCCATAGTAAAGGTTATATATTGTTCATACCCATCATAAGACTTCTTTATTAATCCTATCACCGGTAAATTTGTTTCTTCTTTTATCGCAATAACATCTCTCACTCCATTAGTTCTTATAGCACAAGCTCCTGCCTGCTTTGCTGCTCTTGCCATCAATGGTATAATAGTATCATTCTCTAAATATAATGGCTCACCAGGCAATGCTTGGCATGATACTATTAATCTACCTCTCAATATATTTAATATTTCTTCCTTCCCCATAATACTCCCTCCATCCATAGCATTTTAAAACTCTCTTATATTTCTCTTATAGAAATCTTATAAACTTTAAGTTTTCATTTTCAAAGAAGTTATTTAATTCGTGATCATATTTAGGAAATATAATATGCTTTTTATCGCAGTTTAAATTATTATATACAGCATATTGTGTACTTGGAGGACAGATTGTATCTAACAAAGCTGTTCCCATAAGTATTTCACAATTTAATTTATTTGCAAAATTCACAATATCGATATATCCTAACTTTTCAAATACTTCTTTTTCCCTTAGGTGCATAGGGTCAAACCATCTAAAATAGTATCTAAGACCTTCATAGGCATCTACATCTAAATCCATATCATATACTCTCTTAAAATCACATAAAAAAGGATACTGCATAGAGCATTTCTTTATATTTTTATTCAAGCTACTTACAACTAAAGCTATAGCAGCACCTTGTCCTTTTCCAAATGCTATCATCCTACTTTTATCAGTTGATTCTAACTCTTCCACTATCCTTGATAATATATAAGCATCTAAATAAACTTTGCAATAATACATATTTTCTTTTACGTCATCTAATCCATTAATTAAATTTCCACATACAGTAGACCCTTTTATATTTCCTAAATCTTCGCTTTTTCCACCTTGACCTCTACAATCCATAGCTACTACTGAATAATTAACTCCTATATATCTAGTAAGATGATGCCAGCTTCTGCTTGCTTTCTTATAATCATGGAACTCTAATACAGTAGGCACTTTTTCCTCTGTATTAGGTCTTATATACTTAGCATAAATATTTGCACTATCAATACCTCTAAATTTTATTTCATAATAATTTGCATTCTTATTATTAAAATTCTTCTTTGTTATTGTATAATCTAACTCTAAATTATCGGCTAAATCTTTTTGTTTTTTCCAAAATAAATCAAAGTCTTTAGGTTTTATAGTTTGTCCTAAATACTTTTCCATATCTTTTATATTCATATCTAAAGCAGGCACTTAATCATCCTCCTTTAAGAAAAAATCTATTAACATATCATCAAATTCGCCTATTTCTTCATGAGTATAATCAGGAAATATTATATGTTTCTTTTTTGAACCTATATTATTATAGATAGCAAATTGTGTAGATGGTGGACATACATTATCCATTAATCCTGTACCAAATAGAACTTCACAATTAATCATATCTGCAAAATTATGCACATCTATATATCCTAGCTTCGTAAACATTTCATCTTCTTTATCATTCATTGAGTTAAACCACCTAGAATAATACCTTAATCCTTCATAAGCTATCATGTCTAAATCCATATCCCAGACTCTCTTATAATCAGATAAAAAAGGATAAAGTGCCGCACATTTCTTTATTATTGGATTAAGTGCTGCACAAACTAAAGCAATTCCAGCTCCTTGACTAGCTCCATTTGCATATATCCTTTCTTTGTCTATTCCATTAAGCTCTTTGACAATTCTACATAATATAGATGCATTTTGAAATAACTTTACATAATACATGTTACAGATATCTCCATCTAATCCGGCTACAATATGGCCACTAACTGTAGTACCTTTCATATTAGTAAAGCTATCTCCATTTCCTCCTTGTCCAGGACAGTCCATCGCAATAATAGCACAGCCCATTCCAACAAAAGATAATTGTTCAAACCACCCTCTGCTTGCACCTGGATACCCATGAAACTGTAAAATCAACGGTACATCTTCATCCGTTTTAGGTCTAATGTATTTTGCATACACCTTCCCCCCATCGATACCTTTAAACCATAACTCTAAAAACTCACATCCCTCAAAGCCTCTTATTTCACTTTCTGTTATTTTATACTTTAATGGATGATTTTTAACTTCATTAATACGCTCATTCCAAAACTCACTAAAATCCCTTGGTAAAGTATTAGTCCCTTTATATTCTCTTAACCTTTCTAAAGGCATATCTACTATAGGCATTTTTCCCTCCTACTAAAAATAAACCTCAATTTAGCTCTAAAGCTCATCTAAAAATTCTACCCCTGTAATCTTATACGTATCTCTAAGCTTTATATAACCTTCTTTAAATTCATTTTCTGCTTCTTCTGTTAAATTTTCAAAAGGTCTACGACAATAGCCTGCATTTATTCCTCTCCATCTTAATACAGCTTTCATACCTGCATAAAAAGATGGTAATTTAAGTGAATACATAATTATCTCAACAGCTTGACGTTGTAAAAGCTGTGCTCTTTCAATATTATTTTCTTTTATAGAATTATATATATTTATAAATAACTCTGGCATTATATTGTAAAAAGACCCTATTATCCCATCAGCACCTGCTAATAACCCCGACATAGACATTTCATCACAACCAGAATAAACTAGGAAATCATCCCCTATCTCATCTTTTATTTGAGTTATTTCATAGTGGCTTAGTGCTGTATATTTAATACCTTTAACATTTTCAATTTGCGCTAAACGTTTTATTGCATTCATACCTAAAAGTCCTACTAATGGTACATTGTAAACTATCATTGGTAAACTACATGAATTAGCTATATCTTCATAATATTTTACTATTTGATTTTCATTAAATTTCCAATAAAACGGAGGAACGCTTGATATTCCAGTTGCTCCTACTTCTTCTGCATGTTTAGCTAAGTCTATTGAAAGCTTTGTACCAATTGCACCTACATGAACTACAACAGGTACTCTTCCCTTTGTTTCATCGATAACAATTTCTACAACTCTTTTTCTCTCTTCACTACTCATTGTGAAACCTTCACCTGTAGAGCCTGTTAAATATAAACCATCAACACCTTTTCCTATCAGATATGAAACTAATTGTCTCATACCTAATTCATCAATATTTTCATCTTTATCAAATACAGTTAAAACTGCTGGTATTACGCCTTTAAAATCCTTAATATCAAACTTATTCATTATAAGCAATCTCCTTAAATTGATTTTTAACCAAATCTTATATTCTAGATCAATTTCTATTTTTAAAACATTTAGAATTTCTACTATAAACTTTTTTCTCTACTTATCCTTTTACAGCACCAACTGTAATACCTTGTGTAAATGATTTTTGGCATATTAAGAATATTATTATCATTGGAATTGATGCTATTGCTGCACCAGCCATCATCAAACCATAATTTGTAGTAAACTCAGCCTGCATCAACGCTATACCTAAAGGAAGCGTTTGCATATCTGTACTTCTTATTAAAATTAATTGCATAAAATAATCATTCCATGAAGTTATGAAAGTAAATATGGCAAGCGCTCCAATTCCAGGTTTAACTATAGGAATTACTACATTCCTAAATGTTCCTAATTGAGTACATCCATCTATTCTTGAGGCTTCTATAAGCTCTGAAGGAATTGTTTCACTAAATTGTTTCATAAGAAAAATACCAAATGGCCATCCTACTGCTGGAAGAATTAATCCTCTATACGTATTAATCAAATCCAACTTTGTCAGTAAATTAAATAATGGTACCATAATTACTTGCTTAGGTAGAGCCATAGCTGCAATTAAAGCCCAGAATATAAGATGTCTTCCTGGAAATCTCTTTTTAGCTAAAACATATCCCGCTAGTGTTGATGTCACACAGACTAACACTGTAGTAGAAATAGCTATAAAAAAGCTGTTAAATGTCCATCTCACTAATGGCTGCTTTGCTAATGAAATCCAATTCTTAAGCGTAAAATCTGCTGGAAACCACTGTGGCGGTACTGCAATAGTAGCAGCTTGATCTTTAAATGAACCTGTTATTATCCAATAAAATGGGAAAATAAATATAATAGTTAACATGCATAATATTATAAATGATGCAATATTCCCTGGAGTCCACTTAGTTCTTGTATCATAAAGCTCTTCGGTTTTCTTTTTTTTCTTTTTATTCATTAACATATAAAATCCTCCTAATAATCAATTCCTGATCCTAAGAATTTGTATTGTATAATTGATATTAAAATTACTATAACTGCTAGAACCATTCCCATTGAAGATGCCAAACCAAATTGACCTAATGTAAATGATTTTTCATATACTTGATACATAATTGTTGTTGTTGAATAGTTTGGTCCTCCAGCTGTTAATAACTGGATTAATGAGAAACATTGGAATGAGTTAATTGTTGTAATAATAAATATATATAGACTTGTTGGCTTTAACATTGGCCAAGTAATATTCCAAAAGACTTGTCTTGAATTGGCTCCATCTATCTCCGCTGCCTCTAAGTAATCTTTTGGGATATTACCTAAAGAAGCCATATAAAGAACTATAGGTTGTCCAACAGATAAGGTTACAAGAATAATAAGAATTGCCCATTTTGCTATAGTAGGATTAGAAAGCCATAACTGTGGAGTTCCTCCGAATTGTTCGATTATATAATTTAATATTCCATAATTAGGATGTAAAATCCATCCCCATACAACTGTAATACTAACTACTGAAGCTATAGCTGGAAGATAAAACACTGATCTAAAAAATGACCTCATTTTAGAAGACCTCTTGTATACTGTAGTAGCAACAAAAAGTGAGAATATTAAAACACATGGTACATTTCCTAATACTAAAACTAATGTATTTACTAATGATTTCTTAAAAACTGGGTCATTAAATATCTTTATATAATTTCCAAGCCCAATCCATTCTTTTTTTCTTAATGTGTAATTCATAAAACTCATTATTATTCCTTCTCCCATAGGAATAACGACAAATATTACGAAAAAAGCCAAAGCTGGTAGCAAAAATATGTACGCTGCTATCCATTCCTTCACTGCCAATTTATTAAACTTATTATATTTTATCTTTACTTTCTCTTTATTTGTAGAAGTATTAATATCCATTTAATAAATCCCCCCTTATATTTTAGGAAGGGGTTATACCCCTTCCCTTTTCTCAACTAATTAATTATTATTTAATGTACTATTTGCATTTTCATTTAATTTATCTAATGCTTCTTGTATTGGTGTTTGTTTTAATGTTATTTCTTGAAGTGATGGGAACCAGAATGTTCTCATTTCTGCGAAACCTGGTACTGTATTATAGTAAGGTGCTAAGTATTTTCCAAATGCTTCAGCAGCCTTCATCTCTTCATCATCATATAAATCCTTTACAGAATCTCTAACTGAGAAAGTTCCTGTAGCTTTTATATTTTTAACTTGCCACTCTTCATCGTTACAAGCAAAATCAATAAATCTCTTAGAAGCTTCTATTTTAGCATCATCTTGATTATCAAATACGCAATAACCACCAATTAAGAATTCTAATCCTAACTCTCCTTCAGGTGAAGGTATTGGTAATAATACATCTTCAAAATCACCAAGCTTTGACTCTGCATTATTAGCCTTTAAACCTGTTGAATAAAGAATTGTAAATGCTGATTTACCTTGAACAAATGAATCAATAGCATCACTTGAAGTTAATCCTTCAGATCCAGCTCCTATTAATCCTTCATCAATACACTTATTTACCCACTCTAAAGCTTCAACCATTTCAGGTGAATTTAAAGTATATTCACTTAAATCATCATTAAAAATGCTTCCTCCAAAAATATTAGCAAGGAAAGCTCTTGTACCTTGGTCACCAGCAGTACTCTTACTAAAGAATGAAACTGGAATTATATCTGGATTAGCTTCTTTTATACCTCTAAGCGCAGCTTCAAATTCTTCAATTGTCCAAAGTCTATCTTCTTTCTCTAATGGAAGTAAATCTAATAAACCTGCTTCTTCAAACATTGTCTTATTTGCAGCCATTACAAAAGCTGTTGTATTAAATGGATACATATAGTATGTATCATCAACTCTACATCCTTGTAAAATTTCTTCTGATACATCACCATTAAGCGCCTTAATCATATCATCTACGTCAGCTAAAACATCTTGTCTTCCGTAATCGATTATTCTTCCTGGTGCATCATAAAGTATATCTGGTGCTGAATTTGATGCAATTGCTGCTGTTATTTTTTCTCCTCCCCCATTGAAAGATATCATTTCCAAATTTACTTTAACGTCTGGATTTTTAGCTTCGAAATCTGATATTATTTGTTTTTCATATTTTCCAACCTCATCATCGATAGTTGCAAAATTAGGGAATGCCCACCAAGTTATCTCTGTGATATCTGTTACCTCAGTAGTAGCCTCAGTGCTATTACTTGAATCATTTGATTCTTCTCCAGTTGACGAATTACTTGAACTACATCCTGCTAAAGAAGTAATAGTTAAAGTTGCAGCTAAACATAAAGATGTTAATAGCTTTAATTTTTTCATAATAAATTCTCCCCTCTACACTTAAATATATATATTAATGTTTTATTAATATCCAACTTAAACTCATAAGTTTTATTCCTACTAACATACTTCTATAAATAGTCGCGTGAACATTTTCACGCGAACATTTTATTCATGCAACTTTCCACTAATAAACTTCTATTATTACTTCATTTAACTTATAGTTTTATAAATTTTCTTTTACAATTATTTTAAATTCGTTTTCATTTTTAATTTTCTCTGGTTTAACTCCTCTATATATACACTCAAACATCATATTTATCGCAGTATGACTCATTTCAAAGTAATCTGGTGTTATAGAAGCCTTAACCTTATCTTCTTTAATAAATTTCTTTATCTTATCTGATAATCCAATTGTCACTATCTTTAACTCATACTCCTCTTTTTCAAAGATATATTCAATCATACTTTCTAAAAATCTACTAGCATAAACTGCTCTAATATCTTTAGTTAAATATTTATTTATAACCTCTGGAATATTATTTTCTAAATCACTTATAAAAATAGGACCAATAATATCATTCTTTCTTTCTTCTAATAATTTCTGATATACGCCCTCAAAACTATCTTTAGCTGAAATCATGTCATCATCTGTTTCAATCAATAGAACCTTATCACCTTTTTCTAAGGAATTTAATAATAGATTTCCTAGTATTCTACCTAACTTGTTATAATTTGAATAAATACTTATTGTTCCCCTATCTAAAGGCAAATCTAAAGCTATAAAACTAATATCAGGATTATCAATTTTTATTTTTTTTATCTTTTCCTTCAAAAGAGGAGTAATTATTATTCCATCTACTTGCTTTTGCCTTATTACTTTTTTTACTCTTTCTACCTGCTCCTCTGGAAAATCTATATGAGTCTCAACAATAAATAAATTAAGTTTATACATACTCATATCTTTATATGCTGCTCTTAATCCCCTTTTAATAGTTTCTGTATAATAATTATTCCGTCCTTTAATAATAAATGCATAAATATTCTTTTCATTTTTTAAAGCAAGGCTTGTACTAATAGGATTCTTAACATATCCAAGTTCTTCACATAAATCTAGTATTCTTTTCTTAGTTTCCGGTTTAATGTTTCCTTTTCCATTTAATGCTCTTGCTACAGTTGTTCTTGATACATTTAAAATTCTTGCTATATCTTCTTGTTTTACCATTCATGACTCATCCCTTTTATATGTCTATAGATTAATTCTAATAGGTAAATGTTTACAATTCAATCCTCTAACACTAACTTTAACTCATCAAATTAAGCTATTTTCAGTTATTATTCACCAAATTTTTATAACTTATCTCATAAAACATCATTGTTTGTTTTAAGTTCATATAGTTTTTGAATCACTCTCTTACTTATTACAATATTTTATACTACTCTCCTACAAACAAGTTTTTGTTGATTTTAGTATAGTAATTCAAACTTTATACCCAATAATTATTCCCCTTATATTTCCTATAAAATTGTATTAATTTTAATATAATTTAATTTACTTAATTAAATAGACATGTTAAAATATCAAAGTCGGTATTCTTTTAAGAAACTGAACTAAGCAAAATGTTATTTTTTTGCCGAATTATATCCATTATGGAGTAAGAACGGAGGAGTCAAAATGTTAAAAACAAGCGGGATGGGAAGATCTCAAACAAAGATAAGAAAGTTAGTTATTATCGCTATGCTTTCTTCTATTTCTATTTTTCTAGGAGTGTCTGGTCTTGGATTTATAAGATTGCCAGCATTCAGCCTAACTATTATGCATTTACCTGTAATTATTGGTGCAATTTTAGAAGGTCCAATAGTTGGAGCTTCTGTAGGTTTAATGTTTGGTTTATTTTCAATGTATCAAGCTCTTACAGCACCAAATGTCACATCATTTTTATTTCTAAATCCATTAATAGCTTTAGTACCAAGAATTTTAATCGGATTAGTAGCCTACTACGTTTATAAATTCTTAGTAAAAACTTTAAAAAAGCCTAAAATTTCTATTGGTATTTCTGCTATTTTAGCAACTTTTACCAACACTGTAGGAGTACTTGGATTAACTTATATTCTATATTTAGAAGAGTATGCAAAAGCAATTAACATTTCACCAAATGTGGTGGGAGCTACATTATTTGGAGTTGCTACTTCAAACGGTCTATTAGAGGCTATTGCTTCTGCATTAATCGCAGTACCTGTTGTAATGGGTGTGTTAAAAATTAAAAGACAATAAAAAGTTATATATGAAATATATATTTCTAATTTAATATAAAACTTAAATACAAAACAAAAAGTTCCTCTAGTTAATATTTTGTTAATCATAGAGGAACTTTTTATATAAATAAAACACCATATTAATTTGTACTATATATCCTATAAATGAATTATATAATAAACCTTATTTAAACTCCTTTTTAATCTCTTCTATAAACATTTTTGTTGCTGTTGAAAAAATTTGATTCTTTTTCCATACCAAAACTGAGCCTGTTTCTAATCTTGGATAAAAGCTTTTAAAACAAATATTACTTCTATCACTTACAAGACTTTCTAAACATATAGCATATCCAATATTCGATTCTACAATGGCTATGGCATTATTAATTAAATTGAATGTAGCTATAATGTTACCACTTTCGAAATCATTTCCAAACCAATTAGCCAATTCATTTTGAATAGATATTCTTTTAGAACATACAATTGATTTATTCTTTAAATCTCTTGGCGTAATGTATTCCTTACTAGAAAGAGGATCATCTTTTCTCATAGCAACTCCCCAATTATCTTTTTCCTTTAATCTTACAAACTCATACTTACCAATATCTACAGGTTCAGTTAATAATCCAATATCAATTAACCCTTTATCAATTTTCTCTTTAATATCATCAGCATTTCCACTATGCAAATCATATTTAACTTGAGGATATTCTTTATTAAAGCTTTTAATAATTCTTGCTAACTCCTTCATTCCACTTGTTTCACCAGCTCCAATAAATATTTCTCCTGAAAGAAAATTCTTCTGATTTAAGAACTCTTTTTCAGTCCTATTTGCTAAATCAACAATCTCTTCTGCTCTACTTCGTAATAACATCCCTGCTTCAGTTAACGTTATAGCCTTTTTACCACGCACGAATAATTGAACACCTAGCTCTTCCTCTAGTTGCATCAACTGCCTACTTAAAGTTGGTTGGGTTATATGTAAAATATTAGCAGCATTTGTTATACTATCTTCACTTGCAACAGTTAAAAAATATCTAAGAACTCTTAGTTCCATCATCGTAATCCCCTTTATATCTTTTCCATTTATCTAAATTAAACTTATATCATATTTCTTAATTATATAATAACTAAAATAATCTTCCATGTCTAATACTTATAATTAATGATTATATATGCCTAAAAAACATTTATGCTATGTATATTTATAAAAAAAGAACAAAGTCTAGCAAATTTATTGTTAGTCTTTGTCCTTTTTATTTTTATGATAAATTATATACCCCTAATCTTTCCATTTCCAATCTTCACCTTTTGCTCCAATTTCAAAATGGCACTTTACAATCCCTAAATCCAACTTAGTATAAAAACCCATACCAGCCTTTGCCGTTACTGTATTTCCCTCTAATGTAAAATGAAATTTTTGTTGGTTCATAGCAGTAGGAGCAAGCAATGCGGCCTCCATTCCTTTCTTAAACCACTCTGGCATTTCTCTATCTACTGTACAAAGCGATTCTATAGATTTATTTTTATGTGGTACTCCTTCACTTTCGCCATATCCTAAAGATATTACGCAACTAAGTTTTTCCCCTTTTTCTATATTATATTTAGCTTTCCCTTTGCTATAAGTCATAGCAACCCAACATGTAGAAAGTCCTAACTGAGTAGCTTTTAATACAATTTTTTCTCCCCAGTATCCACATTTCTCCTCAAAGTCTTTTCCTTTTTTCCCAACTATAGCTATATAGTTATTTACATTTTTGAATGAACCATAATGTGCCATAAAGCTATTAAATGCATTTGGTTCATTTAAGCATAGCTGAATATTCATCCCACTTTCTTTATTGCATTCATCAATATATAATTTAAGTTCCTTTGCTACATTAGTATCAATTTTTTCTGAAGTATAGCTACGTACTGAATGTCTTTTTTTCATTGCTTCAAAAATTTCCATAATATCAATCTCCTCAACTTTCTATTTAAATGTATTTATCCAAATCATTACTCATCAACCTGTCTTTTATCAATCGGTTCAAATTCTTTTACCACATCATAAATATGATTAACTAAAGATGATACTTTTTCCCATTGTCTTTTATTTGCATCCATATAATAATAATTTTTTGTTCCTTCTCTACGCATATTAATAATCCCTGATTCTTTTAATATTTTTAAATGATGTGATACTGCTGGTCTTGATAAATGTGTTTTCTTTGTGATTTCTCCTACACGAATACCATTGCAATCACTTTCTAAAAGAGCAATGATAATAGCTTGCCTTGTATCATCCCCGATAGCTAAAAGAACTTTTTTACACTCTTTAAATTCTCTTGTTATAATATTTAAGCTTTTTTGAAATTTACACTCTTTCATAAAACATCTCCTATAGCTCAATTATCTGCGGTTTTATATCTGGATCATGATTTGCTAAAACATTTATACAACCTTCTTTGTATGGCATATCTCTAACCCACTGAAGTGTCTTTATCATTTTATTTTTATCTGATTTTTAATTATGATAACTCTCTTCAATTCTTTATAATATTTTTCTATTAGTTCAATCTTTTAAACCATTGTATCACAATTATTGTTTTATAGTTCAATGGTAAAGAAAATCAAGACCATAGATTTGGTTGATTAAAGTTCTATAAATGTCTACTACTGTCAATATCATTTATGCCTATGCTCTTACTTATAAAACCCTATATAAGTTGTTTAATTTAAATATTATGTATATAATATAATCTACTTAATAAAAATATCATTAAAATATAGTTTAAGGAGATAAGTACAATGAATAATGGACAAGAAAGATTTTTTAACTTTATAATGGAAAGAGTATCATCAGAAAATCAAGAGAAAGCAAAAGAATTATTAAGTGAAAGCTTTGCTAAGCAGAATGATGGGTCTTTTAATAAAGAGTATATGATGAGCTTTATTCCAAGAATGTTAGAATTAATAAAACCAGAATTTATAGATGAAGTAAAAAATATAATGTCTAACCATAAAGCATAAATTATACTCATCCTAGTTATAAATATTAAATAAGTTATAGTGATGTCTTCACCTTATTTAAACATAAATATGCCTTCCATAGATATAATAATTCTATGGAAGGCATTTCTTTGTATTAGTGTACCTAAAATAACTATTTATTATTTTGCGCCATAACACCAACTAATTTATGAGGAATGTATGGCTCTTCTAAGTATTCTATTTCCTCTTCTGTTAATCTTATAGGAATAGCTTTTACTGCATCTTCAATATGAGAGATTTTTGTTGCTCCAACTACAGGTGCTGAAGTCTTTGATAGTAACCACCCTAAAGCTACTTGAATTCTTGTCATACCTCTTTTTTCAGCTATTTCAGCAACACGCTCAACGATAATTCTATCTTGATTAGCCGTTAAATCATATTTACTTTTAGCAAATGAATCTTCTTCTAAACGCTTTGTAGTTTCTGACCAATCTCTAACTAATCTACCTGAAGCTAGAGGACTATATGGAGTCATCGCTATATTCCCATCTTTACAGCAAGGAACCATTTCACGCTCTTCTTCTCTAAATAATAAATTATAATGATTTTGAATAGAAATAAATTTACTCCATCCATTTTTCTCCGCAATAGAATTTGCCTTTTCTAATTGCCATGCAAAACAGTTAGAGATACCAATATAACGTATTTTACCTTGTTCTATTTGCTCATTTAATGCTTCCATAGTTTCTTCTATAGGTGCAGTATAATCCCACATATGACAAATATATAAATCAATATAATCTGTTTCAAGATTACTTAGACTTTGATTTAACATGTTATTAATATGTTCTTTAACAGTAACATTACTATCTATTTCCTTTTGAGTTCTTGGAAGAAATTTTGTAGCTATTACAACATCTTCACGTTTAGTTAGCTTTTTTAAAGCTCGTCCAAGGTACTTTTCGCTTGTACCATTTTGATAAGCTATAGCAGTATCAAAGAAATTAATTCCTTCATCCAGAGCCTTTTTTATAATCTCTGTAGATTTTTCTTCATCTAATGTCCAAGAATGAATTCCCTTATTTGAATCTCCAAAACTCATACACCCAAGACAGATTCGTGACACATTTAAGTCCGAATTACCTAATTTAATATATTCCATAATATCCTCCCAAAGTTATATCTTCACTACTACTTTTTTCTTATCATTCAAAGTTATAGCTTACTTTTTCATATTAATTTTATTATTTATCGAAACAGATGTCTAATGCTTATAAGTTATCTATAACTATGCCTAAATTTAATTTTGTTTCAGGAATTCTTTGAATAACTTCTACAAAGGTAAATTTCCCATCTTCATATTCATATTTAAATATTGCACAGTTAGAAAAAGCATTTCTAGGTAAATTACTTGGATCATAGCAATGTTCTAAAAATCTAAGGCATGCACCTGCATGAGAAACTGCCAAAACAATCTTATGATCTTCTTTCTCCATAATTTCATGACAAGTCTTCACAACTCTTTCTCTACACATATCTCTTGATTCGCCACCATATTTAGTAAAAAAAGTTTCAAATGTCTCCCTATCAGGATTTAAATCTTCACTTTCTCCTTCAAAAGTTCCAAAGTTCATTTCTTTTAATCCTTTTAAACGTGTATATGGCATACTATTATCTGTTACAATTTCTAATGTATCTGAACATCTTTCTGCTGTTGAACAATATAGATGATCTAGTTCTATCTCCTTAAAATACTCACCAGCTGCCTTTGCTTGTTCAATTCCAAAGTCAGTTAATGGTGAATCACACCATCCTTGAATCTTTCTTCTTAAATTAAATAATGTTTGTCCATGTCTCATCATATAAAATACTTTTTTCATCTTTCCGTTTCCCCCTTTACGTTTATATTTTATTACTTGGAGTTAACTCTAAGTCAATGATTTTTTAGTTAATAAAAAAACACCTTATAGCCTTCACTATAAAGTGTTTTTAATAATTTATATATTAGAATCCAAATGGTATTCCGAATGCAAAGAATCCTAATAATAAGATTGTCCAACCTACTAAGAAGCTTACTGAGTAAGGCATCATTAATCTAATCATATCACCAATTGTATATTCTGGCTTGTACTTTCTCATGAATACTAAGATAATACCAGCATAAGACATTAATGGTGTTATTATATTAGTTGATGAGTCAGCAACTCTGTAAGCAGCAGCAACTACTTCTGGTGTCATGTTTGAGTTTACTTGGTATAACATTGGTAAGAATATTGGTCCAAGTAACATCCATTTTGAAGTTAATCCACCAACGAATAAGTTGATGATTGCTGTTATTATAATAAATCCAATTATTAAAAGTATTGGAGCATTTTGTAAGTTCATTGCCTTAAGTAGGTTACCACCTAAGTAAGTAATATAAGTTCCAAGTCCACTCTTTGTTAATAAAGCTAGGAAGTTATATGAGAAGAATGTTAAAACAAGTACTGATCCCATTGATCCCATTTGCTTAGACATACCTCTAACTACATCGTTAGCATTCTTAAATTTACCAACCTTCGCACCATAGAAAACACCTGGTAAGAAGAATAAGAATGTAATGATTAATATTATGTTATCCATAAATGGAGTTACTTTTGAACCATCTTCTGCAATAAATGTCTTTAAAGGTCCGAAGTATAATCCTACAACACATAATACAGCTATTAAGAAACCTAAACCTGCAAATTTAAGAGCTTTATTTTCTTCTTTTTTAACTGTAAAGTCATCTAAATTCATATCTTCTGGAATTATGTAGCTTTCTTTTTCAAGTCTTGGCTTAACTATTTTTATAGTAACGAAAGCACCAATAGCAGCAAGTAAGAATGTTGAAGCAACTACGAAGTAATAGTGCATTGTAGCTGGATTTAAAGCTTGTCCAGCAGCATTAACGAAAGGAACACCTTGTCCTTCTGCAAATATCTTAGCATTGTTACCAATGATTATATCAATTGGTGTAGCTGGTATTAAGTTAGCACTGAACCCAGCTGAAACCCCTGCGAATGCAGCAGCCATACCTATAAGTGGGTTTTTCTTTAACCCTGCATATAATAAACCTGCTAGTGGTATTAATATAACATAACCAGCATCTGTAGCTATACTACTCATGATTCCTAAGAAAACTAAAACTATAGGAAGCATTTTATCTGAAACTTTTAATCCTACTTTTTTAATTAATGTAGATAATAGTCCTGATTCTTCTGCAAGACCAACTCCTAGCATAACTACTAGTATTGTACCTAATACTCCTCCACCGTATGCTAACCAGTTGTTAAGTAAAGCATTTGAGAAAATCCATTGAACATTTTCAGGCTCTAACATGTTTAAAATTGTATTGGTAGTATAACTACCATCCCCAGCCATAGTTTCAAACGTTTTTCCACCTAATAAGAAAGATACAGCTAATACAACAACATAAAAAATTGCGAATATTATTACTGGATCCGGTATCTTTTTACCAATTTTTTCAATGAATGAAACTTTTTTCGGTTCTTCTGTCTTTAATATTTCTTCTTTTCTTTGTTCCATTTTTTATCCCCCTTGTTATTTTTTATAAAATTATTGCGAATATGTTATTATATTACTATATGATTAACAATTTATCAACACTTTTATTAAATTTTCTACAAATTTATTTATTTTTCTTGCAATATACTAATAAAATCAATATTGTAAACAATATAATTCAATTGATTTATCAAATTTCATTTTATGTTTTATTATATTTATACTCAATAGCACATAATAATAACAAATATTTATTCCTAAATATAATTACTTAACAAAATAACAAAAGTACCTATTATAACAATAGATACTTTCAAAATATTATTCTATTTTATTAATAATTTAATAATTAAATTAACACTTTATTATTAACAATTTTCTTAAAAAGCTTCTTCAAATTTAATTCATTAATGTAACAATAATATTATTAACATCAAAAACATTGTTAGTTTCAAAAACCTCTGCTAATGTTTCTATGTTTTCTTCTAGATGTTCAATATCTTTAGAATAAGTATGGGCTATATCTACTAGGTCTTCTTCTGAAAGTTTTCCACCCTCTTCAATCCATCTAATTAAATATAATTCTTTTATCATAATATAACTTACTATTGCAGTTTTTATTTTTGCTGATACATCATAATCAAAAACAGCTTTCATAAAATATCTAAACACAAAATACACCAATATATTTTCAAACTTAAATATTTTATCATTAAAATATTTATTAAACTCTCTATGCTTTCTTAAATAAATATCTTCATCTTCTTCACTTTGCCAGAAATATCTTAAAGCATTCTCTAATCCTAATGGATCATTTGGATTTATATGTTTTAAATCTTTAAACACTTTAAATATTTCATTTATATTATTATACTTAAGACTCTCTTTACCTTTATATAATTCTAAATCATTAACTATACTTTCTACAAATTTATTATCTGAATATTTTTCTATTACTTCCTTTATCCCTTGAATATTATTTAAATCTATTTTCTCTTGTATTTCACTTGTAAACTTAAGAGCTATTGATATTCTTTTATTTAAATCAATATCTCTATTTTGTAAAATCTTAAAAACTATATTTCTACTTTGCATAAGATTTATATATAGCATAGCATTGATATCATTATATCCTGTAACTTCTTCATCATTTTCTGTAAGAGTAAAAGTTACTTTTTTATCACTTCTTAAAATAATTCTGCAAGCCTCAGGACATGATAAAGATAAACATACTTCTCTTAAACTTCCAAACTCCTCCATAACTCTTGGATATTGTCTACAAGTATAACAAAGACTATCCTCTCCAAGATTAGTATATATATCACACATTTTATTTTCCGTTAGGAATGGACAATTATCACCTTTTAATACAAATATATTTTCGCTTACTTCAGTTACTATTTCACTTCTTAACCTTTCACCAAATTCACCTTCTACACTCATATAATGGTTATAGCTTTCTTCATCAATAACTATTCCCCATCCTGCGCAACAAGTGTCTTCACATTCTGACGCTATACATTTAAAATCATTAAAGTAATCTGGAACTCTTATTTTCATTTGTTTACCTCACATTATTTTAAAATTCATTTTCACTATCAATTATTTATGGTAGCACCATCTATTTATTTTATCAACATCTACTATAAAATCATTTATTAAATGTAATACACCAAATTAATTTAATTAAATAAAATAAATATTGTGATAGATTTTAAGGAGATATTTATGGCAATTGGAAAATTACAATTTCAATTATTTTTTGGTCAAGAAGCATATCCAGTAAAAAATGCAAAAATTTTAATTATTGATTCTATTTCTGGCATTCCAGTTTTCGAAGGTTTACTTTCAGTTGATGATAGTGGTAAAAGCGAAATAATAGATTTGTATACATTGGATAAAGAACTTTCAGTGAAGCCTAATCCAAATGTGATACCATATACAACTTATGATGCGTATATAGTAAGTGATACATTTAGAAATGTTTTAATAAAAAACATTGAGATTTTTGCTGATGTTACTTCAATTCAACCAGTATCAATGCTTCCAAAAGGCAAATCAATAAATGAATTTGATATAGTAGATATACCACCTCATGGTTTAGTAAAAGAAAATGAATTTCCTGATTCCGAGGAAAATTCTAATATTTCTTCTAAAGTTTCTGATACTAATAACGACTCTACTTCTTTTTTGCTAAAAAAACCTGTTATTCCTGCTAATATTACTGTACATTTAGGAACACCATCATCAAATGCTTCTAATGTAACTGTTCCATTTACTAGTTACATTAAAAATGTTGCTTCAAGCGAAATATATCCAACTTGGCCTGAAAATGCAATACGTTCAAATATATATGCTCAAATATCCTTTACACTAAATCGTATATATACTGAATGGTACAGGAGTCGAGGTTATAACTTTGATATTACTAATTCTACAGCTTATGATCATTATTTTGTTAATGGTCGAGATATCTTTGATAATATTAGCAAAATTGTAGATGATATTTTTGATGATTATATAAGTAGAACGGATTTTTTAGAACCTCTTCTTGCACAATATTGTAACGGTACTACTGTAACCTGTAATGGACTTTCACAATGGGGAACTGTTTCTTTAGCTAACTCTGGATATTATCCTTTTAAAATATTAACTTACTATTATGGTAATAATATTGAACTTAGAAATGCTCCTGTAGTAGATGCAGTTGATGGTTCTTATCCTGGAACAGCTTTAAAACTTGGAAGTAGTGGTAACTCTGTAAAGACTATACAAACACAATTAAATAGAATTGCAAAGAATTATCCTGCTATCCCTATATCACCTACTGATGGATATTTTAATGATACAACTGAGAAAGCAGTGAAGACATTCCAAAAAATTTTCAATTTGACACAAGACGGTATCGTAGGCAAAGGTACCTGGTATAAAATCTCTCAAATTTATGTAGGTGTAAAAAACCTTGCAGAATTAGATTCAGAAGGTGAAAAACTACCTATCGAACCTACTCCTCCATCTTATATACTGAAGATTGGTTCTAAAGGTGATGGAGTTAAAATTCTTCAATACTTCCTAAACTCTATTGGTTTATTTTACGATACTATCCCACCACTTAAAATTGATGGTATTTTTGGTAATGGTACAAAAAATGCTGTTGAAGCTTTTCAAAAAACATTTGGCTTAGATATTGATGGAATAGTAGGAAAAGCTACTTGGAGAAAGCTTTATGAAATTTACAAAACAGTCGAACCATATTTAATCCCTACTACTCCTACTCCTTATCCTGGATACGTAATTGGAGAAGGTGCTAGAGGAGAAAATGTTAAAACAATTCAAACTTGGATATCTACAATCTCCAAAACTTATCCCTCTATTCCTTCCGTAAGTGTAGACGGAATATTTGGACCTCTAACTACAGCTGCAGTTATAGCTTTTCAAAGTCAATTTTCACTTATTCCAGATGGATTAGTTGGTCCTCTTACTTGGGAAAAACTAGATTCAGTATATTCAAGTATAAACAAATAGCAATAGGTGATTATTCTTTTTAAACTAATAACTAAAAGTAAAATAATAAAATTAATAATTATATTTCTATTCAATTTATAGACTGTTATAAAATAAAAGTGGCTATTAATTAATAATAGCCACTTAATACATAGAATTTATTACATCAATATACATTACTTTTTTTACTTGTATAATAAAAAAAAGACCTATCAATTATAAAATTCATAGGTCTTTTTTGGAGGCGCCACCCAGATTTGAACTGGGGAATAAAGGTTTTGCAGACCTCTGCCTTACCACTTGGCTATAGCGCCATGTCGATTACACTAACATTATACTATATAAATCTAAATTTGTTAATAGTTTTTTTTATGTTTTTTATAATTATTAATCAACTTACTTAAGTTAACAGTTAATAGTATGGAGTTACTGAGTGAGAAACTGCATAGCAGTTTAATCCTCACCTCTTAACTTTTAATTCTTTATTTCTAACTATAATAATTCTTTTCTAAATTTCTTCATAATGAACTTTTGTAAAATCAATATCTTTTTCTTCATAAGATGGTCTATTTTCACCAGGATATCCTATAGAAATAATGCAACAAATCCCATATTTATTTGGTATATTTAAAAGTTTTCTTACATAATCTTCAGAACTTAAATTATTATCATAATTTCTTTCTCTAACTTGTGACCAACAAGATCCAAGTCCAAGACTATGAGCCTCTAATTGCATAAAAGTAGCTGCTATAGATGCATCCTCTATCCAAACATCTGATGTAATTTCTTTATTTGCCATAACGACTATAGCAAGTGGTGCATCTGCTAGCCAAAGGCTTCCTCCTGGCTTAGATGTAGACAACTTTTCTAACTTCTCTTTATCTTTTATAATTAGAAACTCCCACGGCTTTCTCCCTTTAGATGATGGTGATAAAAGACCAGCCTTAAGAATACTTTCAAGCTTTTCTTTTTCTATTTCTCTGTCTTCATATTTTCTTATACTTCTTCTTGTCTTTAATAACTCAATCATTAATTCACCTCATAAACAGATTAATACTAAATTCTTTTTATATTATTATACAATTATAGTTTTAAATTAAAAATATTTTTATATTATATAAGACTATTTTTATATTTCAAAATAATATAATCTTTTTTTAATAATAACAAATCCAAGCTACTCTCTTAAAATAGCTTGGATTTAAAAATTTAACCTAATCATAAACCTCTTATTATTCCATATATTAAACGCTACTTATTTACTTGTGTTTTAATAAAAGCTTTATTTTCAAATACTGCTCCAATTATCATTATTACTACAAAAACTATTAAATATGCAACTACTGCCATCCTATGCGCAAAGCATGCTGCAATCATCATAAAGATGCATCCACATATAGATAATATTGGCATAACAAATCTCTTAAAGGCAGCTAATTCTGTTTCTTTTTTTATCATCATAATAAATATAGGAATATACATAGCATAAATAGTTACTATTGGTAATTCTGAAGAATCAAAACTCAAGAACCCAAACCATGAATCTGTTAGATTAGCTCCATAGAAGAATAATAACCATATTCCACAGAATAATAATCCAATTACAGATGAATTCGTAGGCATATTTGTAATATTATCTACTTGTTTAAACACATCTTGCTTTGGCCCACGACCTCTAACTGCTATAGAATAAAGTCCTCTAGTACATCCAAGCATCAATCCATTTAATGTACCTAAACAAGAAATAATAACAAAAACAAATATCAAAGACCCACCTATACTTGAAAATACAGTTTCAAAAGCAAGTTTTGCCCCTGCTTCTCCCCCTGCCATCATTGTTTCATTACTTACTGCACCTGCTAGTCCAATATAATATAAAATATAAACTAACATAATTGCAAAAGTTCCTCCTATAAGTGCTCTAGGTAGATTTTTCTTAGCGTCTTTTAATTCTGCATTGATACTTGTTGCAATTATCCATCCTTCATATGCAAAGGCTGTAGCAACAACAGCTGTAAATAATCCACTAAATGTATCAACTTTTTCTACTACAATTGTAAAATTTGCTACAGTCATACCACTAGTAATTCCCACAATAGTTCCTACTACTGCCATTAATAATAATGGTATAAGTTTTATAATAGTTGTGCTTACTTGAAATTTACCTGCTAATACTGGTGATAACGAATTCATTGCAAATGCACCAATCAAATATAAACACGCAATCGTCATGCATTCTCCACCAGTAATTGAAAATCCAAATAAAACGCAAGTATATCTAGCTGAAACCCATGCTAAAACTGACGTTAATGTTGGATAATAAATAACTGCCATAAACCATCCAACATAATATCCGTATGTTTTTCCTATAGCTGCTTCTGCATAATCTACAACTCCATTTACATACTCATACTTAGTTGCCATTACAGCAAAAGTATAAGCACAAGCAATCATAATTATTCCACCAATAATCCATGCTATAATACCTAGTAAGAGATTTCCTCCTGTCGCTGTCAAAACCTTTTCAGCTTTAAAAAACACGCCACTTCCTATAACAATACCTATTACCATTGCTATAGCTGTTAATAACCCGTACTTTTTATCTAACTTATTGCTCATAACTCACCTTTCCCTTTTTATTTATATAAATTTTTTATATCCCAATCTATATCATAATATTAGAATAACAATTAAATAATTCTATATTTTTTCATTTTCCCCTCTTTTTTTTGCATATTTATTCCTTTTTAAATATAAAAATAAAAAGGGGCTGTCTCTGAAATGATTTTTAAAATCATTTCAGTAGACGGTCTTTTTATTTTTTATTCATATATTTATATGAAATTATTTCTAAATGAACAAGTTTTTTGACACGACAAATAGGAGGTTATAAACCTCCTATTCTCTGTAAAAATATACCTTTACGCTATTTTCTTTTCATGCAATAATATACCATTTCT